>NZ_CAMQYW010000165.1 GCF_947039425.1 uncultured Cetobacterium sp.
TTTCACCCGCACCACACTGCGGTATTTTGTGGTATTCACAATTTTGAGTTTTCAACTTATTATAATATTTTTTTACAAATAATTTCAACTTTTTTCTATTTTTTTGATTTTTTAGCATTTTTAATGCTATACTTTCCTTATAATAAAATAAATTAATTGAAAATTTATTTTTTATAACCACATTTAGAGCAAACACCATTTTTATCTAATGATATTCCACAAAGTGGGCAACGTTCAATATTGTTTCTTGTACTAAATTCAGCACATGCGACATTACATCCACTAATAAATGTTATTTTAGCGATATTTAATTTTTCATGTAATAAAGCATAAACAATCTTAATCATTCCTTCAACTGTCATTGTTTCTTTTGTAACAACTAAACGACAATCAGGATATGCTGTTGCAAGTTCAGTCTTAAATGCTGGACCTTTCATTGTATTCTGTGGTGCACCATCTTTAATACCTGTTTCTTCATATACTTTAAGTACTGCTGGTAAAAGTGGATCATCTTCTCTTAAAATAAGTGCGTGATCAAAGTTTTTTAAAACTTCCCAAGCTGTTTTTTGAATCTCATTACAAGGATATACCATATTTACACCTTCATTAACAGAATCTTCTACTTCAATACTTAGAGTTCCTGTATGTCCATGTAAATATTGTGCTTCGCCTCTAAATTTATAAAATCTATGGGCATATTGTAAATCAAATGTAGTTATACTTCTCATTAGTGTTCCTCCTTATTTTTTTCATTTCAATCTTGACCTCACCTTAACTCTTTTCTAAAAAAAATGCAAGGTTTTTTAAAAAAAATTAGAAAATCTAAAATTATCAACTTGCAATTTAAAATTATACTTCAAATTAAAAAATATCTTTTATTTTATAAATTTTTTTAAATCTAATCTCAAATATTATTCTAATTAAGTGATAACTATTTTCTTCAAAAATAAAAATATCCAATAATACTATAATTATGATATATTATATCTTTATCATTTATTTTATACAATATTAAGGAGAAATAATTCTATGCTTAAAAAATTTGTTATCTTATTTATTATTATCAGTTTTGTTAATTTTCAAATTGATAAAAAACATAATCAATTAGAATTAAATAAAATCAATGCAATTCTAGATTCTACAATTTCCAACTTACAAAAAACTATTTATAAATATTATTATATAACTCAAACATTAGATATTCTCGTAACAACTCATGAAAAAATTAATTATAATTCATTTTTAAAAAAAATATATTATGATAACAATGAATCATTAAAAAGTATTCAAATTGCACCAAATGGAATAATAAAATATTCTTATCCTTATTTAGAAAATAAAAAAGGTATGGTTAATTTACTGATTGATCCTAAAAGAAAAAAAGAAGTTAAATATACAATTAAAAATAAAACTCCTTATTTAAGTGGTCCATATAAACTATATCAAGGTGATATAGGATTAATTATAAGAAATCCTATTTTTTTTAAAAATAAATTTTGGGGACTTTCAATAATTATTTTCAATTTTAATTCTTTTATTAATGAATCAAATATTTTAGTTTTAAACAATGATTATAACTATAAAATAATCAATGAAAAAATAATTTATAGTAATAATGACATTAATATTAAAAACCCAATCAGTAAAGAATTTTATATCTTTAAAAATCAAAAATGGAAACTCATTATTTCCCCTAAAAATAAAATAGATTATTTCAAATGTTCCAGATATATGTTAGGAATATTATTTAGTTATTTAATCGCCTTAATTTTAAATAAAAATAAAATATTAAAAATACTAAATTCTAAAATCAAAATAAATTCTGAAATAGATAGTTTAACAAAATTATATAATAACAATAAATTTAATGAAGTTATTAATACATTTCTAAAAAAAGAAGATGCTTTTATTCTTTTTTATTTTGATTTAGATAATCTAAAAAAAATAAATGATACCTTTGGTCATAATTTCGGTGATAAATATATCATAGAATCTGGAAATGAAATAAAAAAAATACTAGATAAATATAATGGTATAACATTTAGAATAGGTGGCGACGAATTTTTAGGACTAATTAAATTAAATCTTGATATAAAAACTATTGATTTAATTATTAATAAAATTAAAGCAAATCATAATAATACACCTGTATTAGATAAACTAAATATAGTATCTTCAATAAGTTGTGGATATTCACTTTATCCACAGGAATCATATAAAAAAGAACAATTAATTAAAATTGCAGATAGAAGAATGTATGATGATAAAACAAATAAAAAAATATTGTTATAAATATATAATATACTTTTTTTAAAAAAATTTCTAATTCATTGCAATTTCATAGTATTTAAGTTATATTGTTTAGATATAATACTAATAGGAGGAAATAATGATATTTATATTTATTTTAATATTAATTGCTGCAATTCTTATTGCTTTACATGTACGAATAGTTTCTCAATCACAAGCTTTTGTTATAGAAAGATTAGGTGCATATCTCAATACTTGGGATGTGGGATTAAATGTTTTAGTTCCTTTTACCGATAGAATTTCAAAAAAAGTTTCTTTAAAAGAACAAGTTATTGATTTCCCTCCACAACCAGTTATAACAAAGGACAATGTAACTATGCAAATTGATACAGTTATATATTTTCAAATCACTGATCCAAAGTTATATACATATGGAGTTGAAAGACCATTAAACGCAATTGAAAATCTAACAGCAACAACTCTTAGAAACATAATCGGAGAAATGGAGCTGGATAATACTCTTACATCAAGAGACACTATCAATACAAAAATGAGAGCTATTTTAGATGATGCCACAGATCCTTGGGGAATAAAAGTAAATAGAGTTGAATTGAAAAACATAATGCCTCCTGAAGGAATTTTGGATGCTATGGAAAAACAAATGAAAGCTGAAAGAGAAAGAAGAGAATCAATTTTAAGAGCTGAGGGACAAAAAAAATCTGCAATTCTTATTGCTGAAGGAGAAAAAGAGTCCGCTATTTTAAGAGCTGAGGCTATTAAAGAAGCAACAATAAGAGAAGCTGAAGGAGAAGCTCAAGCCATAATAAATATACAAAAAGCTAATGCAGAATCTATTAAATTAATAAAAGAGGCTGGTGCAGATCGTGCTGTATTAACACTAAAGGCTATGGAAGCTTTTGTTAAGGTGGCCGATGGTCAAGCTACTAAAATAATAATCCCAAGTGAACTTCAAAGTGTTCTTACATTAGGAGAAATATTTCACGGGACAAAAAATAATTAAACAAAAACGAGGGGTTTAAATCCCTCGTTTTTCAATAATCAAGTTTTTAGTATGAAGATGTTGCTATCATTGTTCCAAAAATAAGCATCCATAATATAAAGCATATTACCATCATAACTAAACCTGAAATTAAAAAATTCTTTAAATTTAAGTTTGTTTTATCTGATACAAGCCATTTTATCCACATAATAATATTAACAAATGGAATCATCATTATTATTGTCACTTTTATCCAATCTTTTACACTCATAACTCTTTCTTGTTCCATTTTCATTTTATTCTCCTTGGTACTCTTTATTTTAAACCTTTATTTAAAATTTTATTTATTTTATCTAAATGCTTTTCTAATTCTAATCTTTTTTTCTCATCCAATCCTTCAATCACGCTAGATACTTCTAGAACTAAAAACTTATAATTTTCTATCTTAAATTGATTTTTGTTCTCTCCATTAACTAAAATTGCTTCCTCGATTTCGGTCGTCGGTCTGACCGACAACTCTTTTTCAGTTTCTTTAGCAACTTCAGATGGCTTTTTAGAATTAACAATTTCTAATATTTTCTCAGAATCAACTTGATCCTTTATTTTAGAAATACTTTTAATTGCTCTATTTGGAATAGAAAAAACTTTTTCTTCTTTCAATTCCAAATATAAATTATTTCTTTTTAAACACATATAAACAAAATCTTTCTTAAATCCTAACGATTCAAACCAAATCTTAAAAGTTCCACCATTACGATTAGCTAATAAGTCCTGAGCTTCTCCAAATATTTTTGATAATTCCATTGTATTTTTTGAAATTTCATTTGCATGATGAACTGCTTTTTTCTCACAGTTTATTAATTTATCTCTTGTTTCCAATTCGATAATTCCACATTTATCATAATCTATAATTGATACATAATTAGGAATATCTATTTGTTTTTTATCTTTTAATTCTGCTGTCCTTGCTTTTATTTTATCCATTACAGACATTCTATCAACTCCATAGCAACTTGATATATTATAACTTGAAACTCTTCTACATCTTTAGATTTAGTATCCCATATTGTTTTTCCATCTTCAAG
>NZ_CAMQYW010000166.1 GCF_947039425.1 uncultured Cetobacterium sp.
CTTAACGTTATATTCCCTGCTATTTTTTTTACATCTGATATTGTTTTTAAATTATATTTTTTAGCAAATTCTGGTTTTATAGCAAATGCATATGTATTTTGAAATCCCATAGGATTAGTAATATCTAGTCCAAAATCTTTAGTATATGCATTTTTTATAATATCAAAGACTTTTTTAGGGTTTGTTTCACCGCTTAATCCTAATATAGCAGAATAAGCCGATCCTGTATATTCTGGATAAATATCTATATCTGAATTTTGTAAGGCTTCTAAAATTACATTTGTAGATCCAAATTCAATTAAATTTACTTTATATTTAGTATTTACTTCTATTAACTCACTAATCATTTGACCTAAAATTCTTTGTTCTGGATAATTTTTATGCCCCACTATAATTGTAGGATGTTTAGTTGTAGTTAACATTTTATAAGACCTAAAAGAAAAAATCACAAGAAAAACTATTGAAAAAACTTTCAACTGTAAAATACTTTTCTTTTTATCACTTCTATTTGTTAACATTCCTGTTGGAGTTAAAGACTTTTCAAATACTCCTAAAATATAACTTACTAAAAAAGCAAGTATGGCTGTAGGAATTGCTCCAGATAAAACTAAATAATTATTACTTGTAGAGATTCCTCTAAAAATAAGTTCTCCTAACCCTCCAGCTCCTATAAGAGCTGCAATTGTTGTTGTCCCTATATTTGCAACAGCTGAAATTTTTATTCCACCCATTATAACAGATATAGCAATAGGTAATTTCACTTTTAATAAAACTTGGAAATTTGTCATTCCCATACCTATAGCAGCTTGAATAATCGATTCATCAACGCCTCTAATTCCTATATAAGTATTTGAAATTATAGGTAATAAGGAATATAAAAACAAGACAAATATAGCAGGAACTATCCCTATTCCCATTAATGGAATAATTAATCCAAAAATAGCTAAGCTAGGAACTGTTTGAAAAAGTCCTACAACAGATAAAACTATTTTGGATAATCGTTCACTTTTAACAATACATATTCCAAGAGGGACACCTATTAGAACAGCTAAAAGAACAGCTATTCCAGATATTTTAATATGTTGCATAAAAGCTTCTCCAATTTCAGGTGATCGTTTAATAAAAAAATTTATAAATTTAATCAACTTAGTACACCTCCAAAGTAATATTTATATTTTGTCCTATTATATTAATATTACTGATTAAATTTATAAATCCTTTAAATAAAAAAATCCACTTACAAGTAATTGTAAGTGGAAATAAATTTATAATAATATAAAATATGCCATAAGGGGCAAACTTAATACTAAAATTGGAATATTTAAATCTCTATATCTCTTTGTTAATATTTTAATAATAACATATGAAACAATACCCATGCTCATTCCTGTTGCCATATTGTTAGTAAATACGGTAAACATTATAGTCATTACAGCTGGAACAAACTCTGTCATATCATCCATATCAATATACTTCATACTTGTCATCATTAGTATTCCAATGAAAATAAGTGCTGGTGCTGTGGCAGACGATGGAATAATATAAACTATTGGTGTTAAAAATATAGTAAATATAAAACAAACTCCTGTAGAAACTGCTGTTAATCCAGTTCTACCTCCTGCTTCAACTCCTGCTGCTGATTCTAAAAACGTTGTTATTGTAGTTGATCCGAAAATTGATCCTACAATAGTTGCAACAGAATCAACTAAGAAAGGTTTATCTACATCTGGTAAATTTCCATTTTCATCAAGTAATCCTGCTTGAGCAGAAACTCCTAATAAAGTTCCTAAAGTACAGAAGAAATCTCCTACAAAGAATGTAAATATTAATGGTAAAAATGCAAATTTACAAGCTCCTAAAATATCTAATTTAAAAGCTATTGGCATAATTGATGGTGGCATAGAGAAGAAAGAATGTGGTACTTGAGTAATTCCCATTGGAATACCTATTAATGTAGTAACAACAATACCAATTAATACCCCACCTTTAACTTTATTTAAAACTAATGCTATTGTTATAAATAGTCCAATTAAAGATAAAATTGTATTTGGATTTGTTATACTTCCCATATCAATATTACCATTAACAATAGTCATAATTTGTCCATTTTTAAATCCTACCATTGCAATATAGAATCCTACAGCTACTCCTATTGCAAACTTTAAATTTTTTGGAATTGCTTCTACTATTAATCCTCTTAATCCGAATATTGTTAAAAGTAAAAATATAATTCCAGATAAAAATACCATACCCATAGCAACTTGCCATGTTACCAATCCACCAGCAACTAAAGTATATGCAAAGAATGCATTTGATCCCATAGCTGGTGCCATTACAAATGGTCTATTAGTATATAGTCCCATAAGAATAGAAAAAAAAGCTGATAAAACTGCAGTTACAATTGTTACTGCTTGCACATTCATTCCTGCAGCACTCATAAACATTGGCTGAATAATTAATATATAAGCCATTGTCATAAAGGATGTTATTCCTGCTGTAATCTCTGTAGAAATATTTGTGTTATATTTGCTAAGTTGGAAATAAGAATCAACAGCACTTAGCATACTATTGTCTTTTTGATTAAAATTTGTCATTACTCCTCCTAATAATAAACCATTTATGGTGGTTTGTAGAAACTCCTGACCTTATTACAGGATTATATCAGTATCTCTCTGGTACGGTACATTGTACTATGATTCACATAAGAAGTCAATGAAGTGTTAAGAATAATTTAACACTTTTCTAAAATTACAGATAAAATACTAGTGTTGTAAAGTTTATGTTAATGATGATAACACTTTAAGAAATGTTGATTTGTACATTATTATAATGCATTAAAAATAATAATTATAATATATTTTAAAAGTAACATATATATATATAATAACTCTTATATGCAGTTTTATTATTTTATTGTAATAAAACTAAAACTAATTTTATTTTTCTTGTAAGTTTTTGTTCTCTATGAGATAATATTAGAAATATAAGTAGGAGGTAAATTCATGTTAAATGTTACAAGAGAGATGTTTATTCAAGTTCTTGATGGATATATAGAATTAGCTAAAAAATTAAAAGGTGAAGTCGTAGTATTAAATAGAGTTAAAGATGAAGATGATGAAGTTATTATATCTAAAATTGAAGATTTTAAATTAATAAAAACTAGATTTGGAGATTTATTAGAAGTTACAATCTATGTTAATGATGAAGATGAAGTTTATGAAGAGTTTAAAATAGGAAATGGATCAGATTATAAAAAAGTTCAAGAAACAATATTATCTAAACTTCCTAAAACTAAAAATAAATATAATATCAAAATAAATACAGAAATTGAAAAAGAAAAGCCAAAACAAAGAAATTCTCAAAAATTAAGTGAAAATCATTTTCAAAAATTTATGAAAAAATAAAAAAGCAGATATTCTGCTTTTTTTATTTAATAATTATTTTCATCGATGCGTAATTTTGTTATTTTGAAGATTTTTCATTATCTTTCAACTTAATATACACAATAAATCCAAGTTCTAAAATACTTACAATACCTAAAAATAAACTTAACAATTTATAATTATTTTTTGCAGGTATTTTTTCAATTTTTAATTGGTTAATATTAATTTCATTAATTTTTATTTTTTTTGATTTTTCTATATTATTCTGTATAGGACTTTTGCCTGTCGCATAATCTTTTTTCACTAAACTTTTATTTTCTTTAACATCTATTTTTTTTCCTAAAATTGTTAAATATTCATATTTTTTATTTTTTACATTAAAATATGGAATTTTTATATTGGGAATAGTCAACTTTCCTTTTTCCTTAGGAATAATTGCTAGTTCATATTTTTTTTGATTAAAATACTGTCCATTATTTATATTTTCAGTATATTCTTTTGTATTTTGAAAAATATTAAATTGATCATTATTTTCAATAGGGAGAGTATTTAACATTTCTAAATTTCCTTTTCCTGATAAAGTTATATTTAAAGTTATTGCTTCTCCAACTGTTGGAGTCCCTATATTCCAATTATCTTTATATCCTATATTTCCTACAATATCTTTAAAATCTTTAGGTTCATTTTCTGGAAGTGGTAATATATCTATGTTTATTTTTTTAGGTCCAATTATAGATTCATCACCATAATAGTTTCCAGTATTTTCAGACACTTGAACTTGACTTCCTTCTATTACTTTCTCTCCGCTAGAATTAGCTTGAAGTATCCCTTTAAACAGAGATAATTTTATTCCATCTCTTCCTTTATATACAAAAGGAGTTTGTACATAACTATTATTTTGATATGTAGTTAAATCTTTAACAGAAAAATCTGAAAAATTC
>NZ_CAMQYW010000167.1 GCF_947039425.1 uncultured Cetobacterium sp.
TTTTTATAGCTCTTAAACGCTCCCAAGGATCCTCATTTAAAAATCTTATACATGCATCAAATGTCGCTCCACCCCAAACTTCAAGGGCATGGTATCCAACTTCATCCATTTTTTCTACAATAGGAAGAATCTCATCAGTTCTTAATCTTGTTGCTATTAAAGATTGATGACCATCTCTTAAGCAGGTTTCTGTTATTTTTAATTTTCTTTCCAAACTATCCTCCTTAAATTCTGTATTCTGTATTCTGTATACAATATTTTACAGATTTTATTATACACTATTCCATACTAAAGTCAAACTTTTTCTACTTAAAAAATGTTCTTATTTTACTTTATTCATCTCGTTTTAGGACGAATTTCAACGGCTTTTTTCACTTGTGTTTTTTAACCTCCTTCTTTATTTTTATTAAATATTTAATCTTTCTAAAAAAAAAAGACTAAATTTTTATTTAGTCTCTTCATCAACCTGCTTTTTTAGAAATTCCTTTGCTTCAAGTAAATGTTTTCTATTCACTTCAATGGCTTTCTCTTTGTTTCCTGTTTTTATTAAATTTACAATGTTCATATGATCTTCATAAGCACTTAATCTTCTTTCTTTATTTTCTGCTGATATCTTTCTAAATTTTTTCAAATATAAATTTAAATTATTTATTAATGAAATTACTCTAGGAAGTTTTGATATTTTATAAAGTAGTTTATTAAACTTAGAAAAACATTTAAAAACTTCATCTGTTTTAGATTCATCATTTATTATACTTTTAGTATAGATAATATTATCCTCTAATTCTTTTATATCTTCATCTTTAACTTTCTTAAATATCTCTTCTAATATTAAAGTTTCTAGTGCCACTCTTATTTTTACAACTTCTTCAACATCTTTTTTAGTAGTTTTTGGTATTGTTACTCCACCTTTTTCTCTAGCCTCTACTAATCCTTCTAACTCTAACATTCTTAAAGCTTCTCTTAAAGGTGTCCTACTCACATTTAACTTCTCAGCATATTCTTCTTCAACTATTCTTGTTTCCTCTTTTATTTTTCCACTAACTATTTCAGACTTCAAATATTCATATACTTGTTCTCTTATAGATTTCTTCTTTTTTATAGCCATACTTCCTTCTTCCCTCTCTATTGGAATCTCTCTAAATATTCTTTTAATGATTCATTAAAGATATCTAGCATTTTTTCCATCTCTTCTTCTTTTATTATATATGGCGGCATAAAGTATACAATATTCCCTAAAGGTCTCAAAATTGCTCCTTTTTTTAGTGCAATTTTATAAATCTCATATCCTGCCCTTTCGCCAGGTAAACCAACTAACTCTATAGCTCCAATTAAACCTATTTGTCTATATTCTCCTAAATAAGGTGTTTCTTTTAGCTTTTCTTTTGCTAAAGTTCTTAAAAAGTTTCCTTTTTCTTCTATCATCTCTAAAATATTTTCATCTTCAAATATTTTCAAAGTTTCTACAGCAATTCTACAACCAATTGGATTTCCAGAATAACTATGTGAATGTAAAAATGATTTTCCTGCTGAATAATCATCATAAAAATTGTTATATAGCTCATCTGTTATCAATACTATTGACATTGGAAAATAACCAGCTGTTAATCCTTTTCCCACACACATAATATCTGGACTAACTCCTGCATGTTCTATTGCAAACATCTTTCCGGTTCTTCCAAATCCCATTGCAATTTCATCTGCAATTAAATGTATATTTAAATCTTTTGTTAATTTTCTTAATTTTTGAATATATTTTGGAGAATAAATTCTCATTCCTGCAACACCTTGAACCATTGATTCAATTATCACTCCAGAAACTTCATTATGATTTTCTAATAAATATTTCTCCATATGCTCAAAACATTCTGCATCACAAGTTTCTCTATTCTTATTATAAGTACAATTAAAACAATCTGGACCTTTTACTTTTTTCCCTTCTCTTATTAAAGGTTTATAAACATCTGTAAATCTATCCATATTTCCAACACCTAAAGCTCCAATAGTTTCACCATGATAAGCGCCCTCTAAAGATACAAATGTTTTTTTTTGAGGATTTCCACTTTGAACATGAGATTGAAAGCTTAATTTTATAGCAACTTCTGTACTTGAAGATCCATTATCAGTAAATATTAATTTATTTAATCCTTCTGGTGCCACTTTTGTAAGTCTTTCTCCAAGTTCAATTCCTGCTTCATGAGAAAAATTAGCAAAAATTATATGTTCTAGTTTATCTATCTGCTCTTTTATTACTTTATTTATTCTAGCATTACAATGTCCAAATAAATTTACCCACCAACTTGATACGCAATCCATATATCTATTTCCAAACTCATCTTCTACATACATTCCTTCACCTTTTGTTATTACAATTGGTGGTAAATTTTCATAATCTTTCATCTGTGAACAAGGATGAAAAATATGTTCTAAATCTTTTTTTTGCAATTCACTTAGTTTATTCATTAAGATTACTCCCTTATTTATTTTTTTCTCTTAGTCAAAATAAATTAATCTATAATTTTATTATAACATGAATATTTATGACTTGACTTTTTTTCTTTTTCTACTTGATTCTATTCCAAGTTCTAATCTATATTTTGTAATTGTTCTTCTGTTTATTTTAAGCCCCTTCTCTTGAATCTTTTCTACAAGTTTTTCATCAGATAATGGCTTCAATTTATCTTCATTTTTTATTAAAAATAAAAGTTCAAATTTTAATTTTTCTCTTTCTGAACTTAATAAAATATAATCTTTTAATTTCTTTACTTTTCCATTTATTTTTAAATATTTTTCATTTACTGTCCTCGATACTGTAGATTCATGACAATCTAATTCATAAGCTATATCTTTTATTTTTAATGTTTTTAAATCTTTACCATACAATATATTATCTTTTTGATAGGCTAATATATATCTAGAAATTTTAAGTAAAGTATTTTGTCTCTTTTCTATTGCTGTAATCAATGCAATAGCTTTTGTTATATTTTTATTATCACTTCCATCTCTTTTTATTTTAATTTTAGGACAATATTCTTCATTTAACTCTATTTTTAATTCTTCTTTTTCTAAAAAAACAATTATATCTGGAATAATATATTCTATTTTATTATTTACAATAAATCCTCTAGCTGGTTTTGGATTTAATGTTCTTAGCACTTTTAATATTTCATTTAACTTTTCTAAATCAATTGAATATTTTTTCGAAACATACTCTAATCTTCCTTCGGCAATATCTTCTAAATCATTTTTTATTATATTTTCTAGTATTTCATTTTTTATATTTTTTAATTTTAATTGAATAAGTAAACATTCTATTAAATCTTTTCCTCCTATTCCCACAGGTTCTAAAGTGTGTAGGATTTCAATTCCTTTTATTATCTCTATTTTATTTACCTTTAATACTTTTTTAAATTCATCTAACTCCCCAACTAAATATCCCTTTTCATCTAAATTATTTATAAGAAAATATAAAATATTTTTCATTTCTAAATTAATTAACAAATATCCTATTTGCTCCTCTAAATAATCTATTAAATTTTTTTCATTCCCCTCTAATGAATCTAATAAAAAATCTGATTGTGATGTATTCTTTGTATAATTTTTTGTTGGATAAGAAATGTCAATTACAGGATTTTTTTTAGATTCTTTCTCTAAAAATTCTTTTAATTCCTTTGTAGACATTTTTAATATTTCTATAGACATTTTCATATCTAAAGACAATATTAACTTCAAATTTTGATTTACTTCTAATTTAAAATCCATCCTCTCCCCCTTTTATATTTATAATAATACAAAAAATCTGACAGAGTTTCAAATATTAAATAAAACTCTACCAGATTTTTTATCTTTTAAATTTAAATGTTTTTTCAAATTTCACTTTTATTTTTTTTCCTTTATAAATAATTGGTTTAAATTTCCATTCTCTTAAAGCTCTTATTACAGCTTCTTTAAATCCATAGCTTTGTTCTCCAGAGATTATTTTAATCTCTTTTAACTCTCCATTTAAATCCACTAAAAAAGTTGCATCAACCTCTCCATCTCCTTTATATCCCATTTTTTTTGCTATTATAGGGTATTTAGGATCAACTTCTTTTTCTATTTCATACTTTATTCCTTGAGCTGATACTGCTGTAAAAATTCCATCTTTTCCCTGAATAAATCTATTTTTATCTTGAAATTCATTATACTTTGATTTCTTTTCTATACTATTTTTTTCTTCTTTAATTTTTTTATTTATAGTTTTTTTAATCTTTTTTTTCATTTTTTTTTTTATTTTTTTTTTTTTTTTTTTTTTTTTTTTTTTTTTTTTTTTTTT
>NZ_CAMQYW010000168.1 GCF_947039425.1 uncultured Cetobacterium sp.
ATTAAAGTATCCAACCGATAGTCTAATTGTTCCACTTTCATCTGTAAACATGTGTTTATGGGCTAATGGTGCGCAATGAAGACCCGTTCTAACTATAACAGAGTTATCATTTAGTATCATTTCAAATTCTTGTGGCGAATAATCATTTGTTGTTATTGAAATTACTCCAATATTTTCTTCTAATTCTGACCATATTTTTAAGTCATAATTATAAGTTTTTAATAAATTAAACAACATCTTTAGATTATCCTTTTTCTTTTTTAAAATGTTATCTATTCCAATAGCTAATATTTCATCTGTTGCTATTTTAAGTCCTATTATTCCCAATATATTTGGACTACCTGCTTCAAATCTTTCTGGTATTTCTAGTGGCATATTTTCATCTTCAGAATTTATACCAGTTCCACCATACAGCAATGGATTTAACGGAACGTCAGAATTATATAAATATCCTCCTATTCCACTAGGACCATATAAATTCTTATGTCCTGCAAAAACTATAAAATCTGAAATATTTTCAATTTCAGAAAAATTCAATACTCCTCCTGTTTGAGCTGTATCTAATATTGTTATTGCACTATAGTTTTTAGCTTCTCTAAATATCTCTTTTATTGGTAATATATTTCCAAAAACATTTGATGCATGAGTACAAATAACTAAATCTGGATTTTTAGACATAAATTTTAATTTTAACATCTCTCTATCTAATATAAATCCCTTAAAATCTATAATTTCTAACTTTATATTTTTTTCTTTAGATATTTTTTTCACGATTCTATACACAGAATTATGTTCAAAAGGTGATATATAAATATTGCTTATCTTACTATAATCTAATCCCTGAATTATCTCATTAAGAGAAAATGTTGCTGAAGAATTAATTATAATTTTCTTATTTTTTGAACTAAATATATTTCTTAAATTTTCTATTAAACTCTTTTTTAAAAGAAGAGCATCCATACTTTTATTACTTTTATTTCTAGAAAAATTAATTCCTATCTTTTCATAATATTTCATTGTTTCAGTATATACTTTCTTCATTTTAGGATATGTCGTTGCTGCATTGTCTAAATATATCATATCATTTCCAACCTTTCAGTTCTTTTATAACTCTCATTATACTAAAATAGTTCTTATTTTACAACTTATTTATACGGTGAATGTTTTGCATTGATATTTAAATATAAAAAAAAGTGAACTAATTTTTTAGTTCACTTCTCTTATACATTTAATTAGTATATTACATATCCTAATTCTTCTAATTTAGCTTTTACTTTTGCTTTATGTTCACAGTCAAAACACTCTAATACAAATCTAGCTTCTTGAGCATTAATTCCTAATGTAGGATTGTTTTGAGATTGATTTAAACTTAGAATATTTGCATTTAACTCAGTTATTGCAGAAACAATTTTAGCCATTTCTCCAACTTTATCAGATAAAGCTATTGAGAATACAAATCTTCTTCCCTCTAAAATTAAAGCTTTATTTAATACTCTTGCAACTAAGTTTATATCAATGTTTCCTCCTGAGATTACAGAACAAACTTTTTTACCTGTTACATCTATTTTACCAGCTAAAAGTGCTGCTACAGTTGTAGCTCCTGCTCCCTCTGCTACTACTTTACTTTTTTCCATTAAGAATAAGATAGCTTTAGCTATTTCATCTTCAGTTACAGTTACTATTTCATCTACACACTCTCTAATTACTTCAAATGTAGTACATCCAGCTTTTCTAACAGCAATTCCATCAGCTATTGTTGGTTTAGAATTAATCTCAACAACTTTATCTTCTTTTATTGCTTCAGCCATTGATGCTGCATTTGCTGCTTCTATACCAATTACTTTTGCAGAAGGTCTTAATGATTTTATAGCCATAGCTATACCACTAATGATTCCTCCTCCTCCAATTGGTACTAATACTACATCTACATCTGGGATATCCTCTAATATTTCAAGACCGATTGTTCCTTGTCCTGCCATAACAAATTTATCATCAAACGGGTGTAAGAATGTAGCTCCAGTTTCTTTTTGAATTTCACATGCTTTGTTATAAGCATCGTCATAAACTTCTCCCTCTAAAACAACTTCAGCACCGTAACCTCTAGTTGCTGCAATTTTTGCAAGTGGTGCAGTTGCTGGCATTACTATTGTTGCTTTGATTCCTTGTGCTGCTGCTCCTAATGCAACTCCTTGTGCATGGTTTCCTGCTGAAGATGCAATAACTCCTGCTGCTTTTTCAGCATCTGTTAAACTTGCTATTTTATTTAAAGCTCCTCTTAATTTAAAAGAACCAGTTTTTTGTAAATTCTCTAATTTAAAGAAAACATGGTTTCCTGTTATCTCTCCTAAAGTTGGACACTCTACTACAGGTGTTCTTTTTAAAGAATCCTTTATAATGTCATTTGCTTTTAAAATATCTTCTAATGCGAAAGTGCAATTCATAATATAAATCCTCCGAAACTCATTTTTATGTAACTATTTACACATTTATTATATATTTTTAGAACAAATAATTCAAGTTTTTTTTATTTTTTTTGATTTTTTGTTATTCTATATATTGAAAATAGTAACATTCCAGCACTTAAAAATTGTACTAACGATAGTATTTTTCCATTAAAAACATAATCAAAAACTATTGAAGAAACAGGAAAACAAAGTTCACAAATAGTTGCTATATTAGCTTTTATATATCTAAGTCCTATATAATAAAGCATAATTGCTCCACTACCTGTTGTTAACCCAATTATTACAAAAATCATCCATTGATGGGGTGTTGTTTTTAAAAACCAATGGAAATTTCCATTAAACCCAACAATTAAACCTGTTATTATTGATGTAAACATATATCTTGTATATAATGCTGTTCTAAAAGAGGAGTTTGCTAGTATCTTTTTTCCAAACACTGTTGAACTTCCAAAAGAAAAAGCTGCTAATATTGCGAACAAACTAGCTTCTCCCATTTTATCTCCAATTGAAAAATGAGGTAATGAAAATTGAAATGTTAAGAAATATCCACTTATTAAAGCCACTATTGCCCAAAAAACAAAATTTTTACCTATTCTTTCTCCCAATATAACTCTTGCTAAAGTTATTGCAAATACTGGTTGCAATTTTTGAAGAAGTGTTACAACAGTTAAATGATTAAAATCAACTAAAAACAGTGCCTTAACTATTGATAACGTTCCTAACGTTCCTCCAAATAAAGCAATCATAAGATAATAAAAAAGATCCTCTTTATCTAAGGATACAATATTTTTCATCTCTTTTCGTCCAAATAAAAATGTCATTCCTATAAATGGTAACAAGTGTAATACAAATACCACATAAGCAACATTTAATTTAAAAAGTCTTGGTGTTAATACTATTCCGTCAAATCCCCACATTGTGGCAGCAAGACATACTAGTCCTGCGCCAAAATGTTCTTTTTTTATAGAAAACATGATTCCTCCCTAGAAAAATAAAGTCGTTTGGTTTGTCTCACTTAAAGATTCAATGCAATTTAATTCTTTTAACTTATCAACTGTTGTTTGAGAAGCTTTCGTTCTTCTCTTAAAATCTTCATAAGAAATAAATCTTCCACACTCTCTTTCTCTAATTATATTTTCCATAACTGATACTCCAAGACCATTTAATCCCATTAAAGGAACCCTAATTTTATTATCTTCAATTGTAAATCTATTTCCACTTGATGTATAAATATCTAAGTTTAAAAACTCAAATCCTCTTTCGTGCATTTCAACAATTATTTCACAAACTGCAAGTTGAGCTTTTTTCTTAACATCTAATTTTGGTTCTCTTCCTAACTCTTTAATTCTTTCTTTAACTTTATTTAAATCCCCCATTAATTCAAAATCAAATTCCTCTGCCTTTCTACTTAAATAAGCTGCATAGAAAGCTAAAGGATAATGAACTTTAAAATATGCTATTCTCATAGCCATCATTACATAAGCAACTGCATGTCCTTTTGGGAACATATATTTTATTCTTCTACAAGACTCAATATACCATTCAGGTACTCCATTATCCTTCATCAAATTAGAATACTCTTCCCATTTTTCAGGATTTTTACTTGGCTGTCCCTTTCTTACAAACTCCATTATTTTAAAAGAAGTTCCTTTTTCAAGACCTTGATCTATCAAGAAATTCATAATATCGTCTCTTACTGAAATAATTTGTGAAAGCGTTGCCTCACCCTTTCTTACAAACTCTTGAGCATTATTTAGCCAAACATCTGTTCCATGAGAAAGTCCAGATATTCTAACAAGCTCAGCAAATGTTGTTGGC
>NZ_CAMQYW010000169.1 GCF_947039425.1 uncultured Cetobacterium sp.
TAAATATTGTTAAGTTTGTAATTAATTTGAAATTAAGAAAATTTTAAAAATAAATTTGCTGGAATTATACAGTGAGGAGGATTACATATGAGTAGAATATTTTCAAAGAACAAATCAAAAGTATTATTACTAGAAGATGGAGTCAGAGAAGGGACAGAAATATGTAATAGAATTAATCAAATTAAAGAGGAATTGAAAAGAAGAGATTTAAATATTGAACTTAGTGAAAGTTATAATGATTTAAATGATATTATAACTATTGATAAAAATATTGATTGTCTTCTAATATCGTGGCCAGATAATAAAAATGAATGTCATATTGTTGAAACAATAAAACAATTAAATAAAAGTCAGCCAGGAGTTCCTGTATTTTTATTAACACATAAAAAAGATGCTCTTGAAAAAATTAGTAGAGAAGTTTATGAAAATATAGAGGAAATCATTTGGTTATTACAAGAAAATATAGTTTTCTTGGGTCAAAGAATTGAAACAGCAGTAAATAGATATAATGATGAACTTCTACCTCCATTAACAAAAGCAGTATTTAATTATAATAAAGTGGCAGAGTATTCTTGGGCAGCACCTGGACATCAAGGTGGAGTTGGATTTACTAAAACAGCTTTAGGAAGAAGATTTTTTGATTTCTATGATGAAAATCTATTTAGAACTGATACTGGAATTGAAAGAACAAGTATTGGATCCTTACTTGATCATTCTGGAGCTTTTTTAGAAGGTGAAAAAAGAGCAGCAAAAATATTTGGAGCAGATAGATCATATAATGTTTTAGTAGGAACATCAGGTTCTAATAGAACAGTTATTCAGGGTGTTTTAACAGATGAAGATATAGCACTAGTTGATAGAAATTGTCATAAATCAATAGAGCAAGGACTTATGATAACAGGAGCAAAGCCTGTTTATATGAAACCAACTAGAAATAGATATGGAATAATAGGACCAATTTTACCAATAGAAATGAGTCAAAAGTCAGTAAAAGAAAAAATAATAAATAGTCCATTAGTACCTGAAAGTATGAAAAAACAAGATCCAGAATATGTAGTAGTCACAAATTGTACATATGATGGTGTTTGTTATAATGCAAAAGAGGTTGAAGATATATTTCAACCATATATAAAAAGAATTCATTTTGATGAAGCTTGGTATGGATATGCAAAATTTAATCCCATATATGCAGATCATTTTGCTATGAGAGGCTCTCCTGATACTTATAAAGGTGATGCGACTGTATTCGCCACACAATCTACCCATAAATTATTGAATGCCCTTTCTCAGTCCTCTTATGTACATTTAAGACAGGGTAAGGATATAATTAGTGAAGAGAGATTTAATCAAGCATATATGATGCATGCAACAACTTCACCTTTATATGCGATAGCAGTTTCAAATGAAGTAGGAGCAGCAATGATGGATGGAGATACAGGAACATATTTAACTGATGAAGTAATAAGGGAAGCAATTGAGTTTAGACAAATGGTTGCTAAATACTATAAAGAATACAAAGAGGATGGAGAATGGTTCTTTAAACCATGGAATGGAGATATATATGTAGATTCAAATACAGGAAAGTCATATGAGTTTTATGAAGCTCCTATTGAAATGTTAATGAAAGATCAAAATTTCTGGACAATGAAACCTGGAGAATCATGGCACGGATTTGAAAATATTCCCGCAGATTGGATAATGTTAGATCCTATAAAAGTAAGTATTTTATCTCCTGGAATGGAAGATAGTGGCGAAATTGGAGAGGGAGGAGTTCCAGCTGAATTAATTTCATATTATTTTTCAAAATATGGAGTAGTTCCTACAAGAACAACAGATTTCCAAATTATGTTTTTATTCTCAATGGGAATAAGCAAAGGGAAATGGGGAACTTTACTTGATTTATTAGTATCATTTAAAAAGGATTATGATAGAAATATGCCTTTAAAGGAGATATTCCCAGAACTTGTTCAAGGAAGAGAAGAGAGATATGGACATATGGGAATGAAAGATTTAGGAGAGGAAATATTTAAATATTTAAAAGAAAATGACCCAGGAAAATCTTTAAATGAAGCATATTCAAATTTACCAGAGCAAATTATGACACCAAGAGAAGCATATAATAAAATTGTAACTAATGATGTGGAATTAGTTCCTGCAAGTAAATTGCAAGGTAGAGTATCAGCAAATGCAGTAATGCCATATCCGCCAGGGATACCAATGTTAATGTCAGGAGAAAGTTTTGGAGATAAAAATAGTGCTCAAATAAAATATTTGAAAGTTTTATCAACGTGGGATAAAGAGTTTCCTGGTTTTGAAAAAGAAACAGAAGGAACTGCTGTTGTTAATGGAGAATATTGCGTACTTTGTGTAAAATAATATGTATTATATGAAAATACAAAATCTATTAAAAAAAGCATGGATTTATTATGTTGTAATAGGATTAATATTTTTAATATTTTCAATAAAAATTATAATAAGTAATCATATAAATGAGGATATTTTATTAAGAGCTTTAGGAGTATTATTTTTAATGATGGGTTTTGGAAACATTATCTATTCTTTAGAAGGTATTAAAAATAAAGAGTTTTACTGGGGTGAAATTTTATTTTGGGGAGTTTTAGAAAGTATAACAGGATTTTTAATAGTGAAAGAAAAGTTAGTTGTGGAAAAATTTATATTATTAGAAATAAGTTCTGCTGTTGAAAAAATCTCTTCTTTAGAGCTAGAATTAGAAGGTTATATCATAATATTTTATATAGGAACTTTTTTAATATTTAGAGGGCTAAGTAATATAGTTACAAATATTTATAATGTTTCATTAAATTCAAAAGAAGTTCTAGTTAAATGTTTAATTAATTTAATAGGAATAGATGACTTTTGTTTAGGAATTGTAATAATAATATGTATGTATATTAATTTAGATTTTTTCAAGTATATAATCTTATTATATATATTTATAACAAGTATATTTATAATTTTATTTGGAATATCTTTAAAAAAAGTATTAAAAAATAAAGGAATCGCTTAAACGCGACTCCTTTATTTTGAATTAAAATCATCAATTTTTTTGTAAAGCATAACAGCAGCACTGTTCATTAATTTTTCTTTGATAAAGCTATTTGTAGGATTTTCAAAATAATCAGTAGCAATTAAAGTTGCAAGACCATGTCCAATTAACCAGCAATCTAAGAAAAGCTCATGCTTAAATTCTGTTGGTAAATTTTGAAACCTTTCGTCTTTTTCCATTTCAACTCTCATTAAATCTCTGAATTTTTTTAATAGGCCTCCATAAGAATTATTTCTAAGAAATATAGATTTGAAAAGTTCTTTCTCTTCTCTTGCAAAAGCACAAAGACCAATTCCGCTATTTAAAAATACCATGTCTGTTTCAGGTTTTAAAACATATTCAACGAAAATATGTTTAGCTTTTTCTATAAGTTCTGTTTTTAGTTCATCCATTGAGGAATAGCAACTATATATCGGTGCTGGAGAGCAATTTAATGCTTTAGCTAAATTTCTAGCTGTAATCTCGTCAAGACCATATTTTTCAAACATCTCAAATGCTTTATCGTGAATTTGTTCACGCTTAAATATTGCTTTTTTTGGCATCCATTCCTCCTTTTATATTAATTAAAATCTTTTTACAAAATTTACTCCTACACTTGATATCTCTTTTGAATATCTGATATTTTGTCCAGAAGAGTTAATTCCAGAAGTTGTATCGTAGAAGTAGTGATTGTAAGCAATTGTCCATTCTGTTGTGTCGTTTTGTTTGATTTTTAAACCTGTTCCAACCATAGTTGAATTTATTGCATATTCTGTAGATGAGTATGATGAAGTTGGAGCTCCAGTATCAGCATAATTCATTCCAACAAGCCAAGCATATTTATTATTTAACCAGTACTCAGAACCTGCTGCAACTTCCCAACCATTATGGTAATCTACATTCATTCCTTCAACTCTATCCATAGTAGCAGCTTCGTTAAAGTAATAGTTTCCTCCAATAAAAGTTGTCCATTTATCAGTCACTTTATATGAAGCACCAAGAGCCATTAGACCAGGTAGATCTCTTCTAGTTTTTAAACCATCTTTATATACTGGATATATCCCTAAAAGAGCGCCAGAAATTCCAGGAGTAATAATACTTTGAGATATTTTCATTTTAGTAGAATCATTAATTGTTGTTTTTGTTTTGAAATCTAATTTTACTGGAGTATCGTATCTAAATCCAATATTTAGTTTATCGTTTGGAGCATAGTTTAAACCAAACTGT
>NZ_CAMQYW010000170.1 GCF_947039425.1 uncultured Cetobacterium sp.
TAGGAAAATTATTAAATCTAACTTATATAGCTATGGATGAAATAAAATCTATCTATAAAGAACTTGGATTAGATGAAGAGATTGAAGGATATTTTGATACAAGTGAATTAAATGTTCCTGCCACTTTTATTCTAACTCAAAATGAAGGTCGTATTATTTATAAATATGGAAAACGAGATGTATCAAATAGAGCTCCAGGAGGAGATTTATTAGATACTCTATTAAAATTAAGAGGTCCAAAATAAAGGAAAAGCCAAATTTAAAAATTTGGCTTTTTTTATACATATAAAATGGAGGAATAATATGACTAAAAAAAATTATATTATATATATTGCTTTCCTAATAGCTTCATTTGGATATATTTTTAATTTCGATTCAGCTATAATTTCTAGCTCTATTGAAAATTTAGCACTAACTTTTAAAATTTCAAAAAAAAATATAGGTTTTTTAATTACTATATCTTTATTTGGAAGTTTAGCTGGAGGAATGTTATCAGGTTATCTCTCAGAAAGAATTGGAAGAAAAAAAACTATAATTTATAGTTTAATTAATTTTATTATAGGAGGAATTATTACTTCTTTTTCAATAAATATTTATTTTTTTATGTTTGGAAGAATTTTAATGGGATTATCATTAGGTAGTGTATTTTTAGTTGGATCAATTTATATAACAGAAGTTTCTCCATCAGAAAGCAGAGGAAAAAATGGAAGTATTAGCCAATTATTAATGCCATTCGGCTTAATTTTTGGATTTTTTATTGTTTATTTAATATCAAACTATGTTACAAATGACTTGATAATTTCAAACTCTTGGAGAATTTTATTTTTATTTGAAACTTTGCAAGTTTTAATAATACTTTTTTTATTTTTAAAAGTTCCTGAAAGTCCTCGATGGTTATTTTTTAAAGGTAATAAATCACAAGCTATTTTAAATTTAGGTTTTTTCCTTCCTGAAAAACAAATTAATAAAGTTATTTCTCAAATGGAAGACTCAAACAATACTTCTGTTCCTAGAAAAAAAATTACAATAAACAAAGGTCTATTTCTTGTTTTAATACTTGCTACAATCTTTCCATTCTTTAGACAATTATCAGGTATAAATCCAATTATCTACTATGCTCCTCAACTATTTAAAGAATTCTCTATACATACTGTTACTGGATATTATCAAAGTATATTCATGGGTATATTTCAAATACTCGGGTCTTTTATATCTCTTTTTTTTATTGATAAGTGGGGCAGAAAAGTTCTCCTTTTTATTGGAACCTTAGGAGTAGCTTTATCTTTAGGATATATAACGTACTCTTTATTATTAAAGGAAAAAAATCCTTTTGAAATTTATTCTTTATATTTTTACAATTTCACATATACTTTTTCTTTAGGAACAATTCTCACAATATATATTTCAGAAATTTTACCTACAAATATCAGATCATTAGGCGTTACTATTTTCACTTTTTTAAATTATGTTTTTGATATTATTTTAACTCAAATTTTTCCTATAATAGAAACTAAAACATCTTATTTACCCTTTCTAATATTTTTTATTACTAGTACTTTTTTGCTTATATTCATTCCATTTATACCTGAAACAAAAGGAAAAACTTTAGAAGATATTGAAAAATATTGGGATAACATTATTTAAAACAAACCTTTGTATTATTATATTGTTAAATTTATGCTAAAATATACATGTATATTAATCTAAATTAATGATGCAAAGGAGTGAGAATGAAATTAATTATAGCAGAAAAACCATCCGTTGCTGAAGCTATTGCTGAAGCTATTTTAGGAACTAAAAATAAATATAATGGATATATTGAAAAAGATGATTATATTGTAACCTGGGTTTTTGGTCATATGTTACAACTAAAAGAGCCTGAAGATTATGATATTAAATATAAAAAATGGACTCTTGCAGATCTTCCAATATATTTTGAAGATTGGGGATTTAAACCAAAAGAAATAAAAGCAAGAAAAACAGAAAGTCCTGAAGAAACATTAAAAAGAGAGGGCTTTCAAAAAGTGTTAACTGGACAACTAAGAACTATATATCAACTAGTAAAAAAATGTGATGTTATTATTCATGCAGGTGACCCTGATGATGAGGGTCAGCTTTTAATTGATGAAATTTTAGAATTTTTTAAAAATACTAAACCTGTTAAAAGAGTATTAATTAATGATAATAACTCAGAGGCTATAAAAAAATCTTTTAAAAATTTAAAAGATAATAAAGAATATGAACCTTTAGGAAAAAGTGCTTATGCTCGGGCTGTTTCTGACTATTTAGTTGGTATTAATGCAAGTAGATATTTTTCTTTAATTAATAGAACAATGGGACTTACAGTTGGTCGTGTTCAAACACCTACTTTAGGTCTTATTGTAAATAGAGATTTGCAAATAGAATCACATGAAAAACAAAAATTTTATGAAATTTTTACTGATATTAACGTAAATAAAAATTTAAAAAATAAAAAACAAGGGGAAAAAATATTTAAACTTTATAAAAAAGAGTTTCCATCTGAAGAAAAAAATATTGAACTTAAAAATTTATTTATAAAAGAATTTGAAGCTCTAAATGATATTTTCTCTATTAATTTAAAATATATTCCAAGTAAAGAGCTTTTTGAAAATGGAAAAATAGAAAGTCAAATTGAAGCTGAAGAGATTAGTAAAAATTTCAAAGGAGATACTAAATTAATAATAACAAAAACTATTGAAAAAGAAAATCCTCCTCTTCCTTTTAATCTTTTAAAATTACAAGTATATGCTAATACAAAATGGGGATATCCCGCTGAACAAACTCTAAAAATATCTCAAAATTTAAGAGAAAAATATAAAGCTATAACTTATAATAGATCCGATTCACAGTATCTTAATGATGAACACTTTACTGATGCTCCAGATGTTATAAAAAAAGCTATGAAAAATATTAATATCTATCCTGAAGGTGTATCTTTTGGGCCAATAAAACCTAAATGTTTTGATAGTAGTAAAGTTACAGCACACCATGCTATCATCCCAACAAATAGAGATGTTAATTTAAATCGTATGACTATAGAAGAAAAAAATATTTATGAAATTATTACAAAAATGTATATCGCTCAATTTTTACCTAAATTAATAAAAGAAAAAACTACTGCTGAAATTGATTTCTTAGAATCAGAGAAATTAAGAGTTACATCTAGCAAAATACTTGATATAGGTTACTATAATTTTTTAAATGATAAAAATAGTGAAAATTCACAAACAGAAAATGATACTCTATCTAAATTATATCCTGGAGAATATCAAGTTACTTTCTTAGATTCAATGATAAAAGAGAAAGAAACAACACCTCCTAAAAGATATACTGAAGCAACTTTACTTCAAGATATGGCTTCTATTTCAAAATATGTTAAAGATTTAACTATAAAAAAACTTCTTAAAGATAAAGATAAAGATAAAAAAGGAGAAAATGGTGGTATAGGAACTCCTGCAACTAGAGCTGAAATAATTAAAGGATTATTCTTTAAAAAATTTGTTGAATTAAAAGGAAAAAATATCATTTCTACTCCTTTAGGAAGAGAGTTCTATTTAATGTTACCTACAGAATTAAAATCAGCAGATATAACCGCTAAATGGTGGGTAATTCAAGAGGAGATTAAAGAAAAGTCTGCTGAGCCTTTTAAATTGATTTTAAACACCCTCGAAACTTTAAAGGAAGTTATGACTAAAAGATATGATAAAATCAGTTTAAATAGCCAAGGAGAGGTTATTAGAAAGGAATTAATCGGTGTCTGTCCAAAGTGTGGTGGAAGTATTTTAATTGGTCAAGATAAAAAAGGTGATGAAAATTATTATTGTGAAAATTATAGAGATTGTTCTTTCAGACTTTGGAAAAATATGAAACACTTCAATAATCCTTTAGAAATAACTAAAGAAAAAGCTATTTCTCTATTAAAAAATGAAAAAGTAGAATTTTCTCTACTTAATAAAAACGGTGATAAATATCAAGCTTATTTAAAACTAAAAATAAATGGAATCTATGTTAATTTTGAATTAAATGGGTATCCAGAAAAAAGCAATTAATATATAAAATGAACCTTTTGAGGTTTTAATTTTCATTTCTATGTTTTTTTTATATAAAATTTAAAATAAATTGTATTACTCTGTAAAATATTATATAATTTAAAATAGTTTCCTAGGAAACTATTTTAAATTATATAATAT
>NZ_CAMQYW010000171.1 GCF_947039425.1 uncultured Cetobacterium sp.
GAATTCGTGACTGGAGTTCAGACGTGTGCTCTTCCGATCTTATGGGAGAAACTTCTAATTTAAAATTAGTAGCAGGTTCTATAAAAGCTGGAGCTTATGATTACTTATTAAAACCTATTTCATCTAAAGAGGTTAGCAAAATAATTGAAAAAGCAGTAAAAGATCATAAACTTTCTGCTGAAAGAGTAGATAGAAATAAAAATACTGGTGATAAATTAATAGGACAAACTAAAGAGATTGTTGAAGTATATAAAATGATAGGTAGGGTTGCTAATAGTACTATTCCAGTTTTAGTAGTTGGAGAAAAAGGAACTGGGAAAAGTAGTGTAGCTAATGCTGTTCATCAATTTAGTGATAGAAGTAATAAAATATATTTCAGTTTAAATTGTACTTCTTTTCAAAATGATTTATTAGAGAGGAAACTGTTTGGTTATGAAAAAGGTGCTTTTGAAGGTGCTGCTTTTTCTCAGATAGGGGATTTGGAAAAAACAAATGGAGGAACACTTCATTTGGGAAATATAGAATCATTAAGCTTAGATATGCAGTCTAAAATTCTTTATCTTCTTCAAGAGGGAGAGTTTTTTAGAATGGGTGGAGCTGAACCTGTAAAAATGGATATAAGAATTATTGCTACAACAAGTGAGAATTTAGAAGAGTTGATTAATAAAAAACAATTTATTGATGAATTATATAATAAATTGAAAATTTTAGAGATTAATATTCCACCATTAAGAGATAGAAAAGATGATATTCCATTTATAATAGATCATTATTTATTAGGGTGTAATGATGAATTACACAAATCAGTAAAAGGTGTTAGTAAACCTGCTATGAAAAAGATAATGAGATATGACTGGCCAGGAAATGTAAATGAATTAAAAAATGCTATAAAGTCAGCTGTTGCACTATGTAGAGGAAATTCTATTTTAGTTGAAGAATTACCAGGGAATGTAACAGGAAATAAGATATCTAAACGAAAGGGAGATAACCAAAGTTGGATATTAAGTGATTGGATAGAGGGAGAACTTATTGCATTAAAAAATAATAAACAAAATAATTATTATGGAATAATTATTTCAAAAGTAGAAAAAGAGTTAATAAGACAAGTCTTAGAAATAACTAGTGGTAAAAAAGTTGAAACAGCAGAACTTTTAGGAATTACTAGAAATACACTTAGAACAAAAATGAATAACTATGGTTTAGAATAGCTATTTTGAACCTTAGGAGGAAAAAATGCACATAACATTATATAGAAAATATAGACCTAAAGATTTTGAAGAAATTGCAGGAGAACAAGAGATTGTTCAAACATTGAAAAATGCATTAAAGAGCAATAGATTAGCTCATGCATATTTATTTACAGGTCCTAGAGGAGTAGGAAAAACATCAATAGCTAGATTAATGGCAAAAGGTATAAATTGTTTAACAAATGGAATAACAGATAATCCATGTAATGTATGTGAAAATTGCTTAGAAATATCTGCTGGAAATTTTTTAGATTTAATAGAGATTGATGCTGCTTCAAATAGAGGAATAGATGAAATAAGGCAGCTTAAAGAAAAAATAAATTATAGACCAAGTAAAGGAAGAAAAAAAGTATATATAATTGATGAGGTTCATATGTTAACTAAAGAAGCTTTTAATGCTCTTTTAAAAACATTAGAAGAGCCACCTGAACATGTGCTTTTTATATTAGCAACAACTGAACCAGATAAAATACTTCCTACTATTATTTCAAGGTGTCAAAGATATGATTTTAAAGTTATTAATTATAAAGATACAAGAGAAAAGTTACTATATATAGCTTCTCAAGAGGGGTATTCAATTGATGAGGAAAGTTTAGTAGCAATTTATGAAAATTCAGGTGGAAGTATGAGAGATTCAGTTTCTACACTTGAAAGATTAATAATTAATACAGAAAATAAAAATATAGTGATAGAATCAACAGAGAAAGTATTGGGAATTACTCCTATTAAAAAAATTGATAAATTTATAGAAATAGTAGAAAAATCAAATCAAAGTGATGGAGTTGAATTTTTAGAGGACATTTGGAAAAATTCAATAGATATTGAACTGTTTTTTAAAGATTTAGCAAAAAGGTCAAAAGAAAAGATTCTAACAGGAGATATAAAAGTAAATAGAGGATTAAAAATAATAGATACTATTTATGATGTGTTGGGAAAATTTCATTTTGAAGAAGATAAAAAATTAGTAGGATATGTAATACTAAATAGACTTACAGAGAAAGAGGAAGTTAGAGAAGTTATTATTGAAAAAGTAGTGGAAAAAGTTATTGAAAAAAAACAAGTAGTTTCAAATAATAATGAAGAAGAGATAGAAGAGGTAGAAGTTTCAGTAACAATAGATGAAATTAAAAATATGTGGGAAAAACTACTTACTGAAGCTAAAAAGAAAAAGTTAACTTTTGGAGCATTTTTAGTAAAAGCATATCCTAAAGATATAAAAGATAACTTTTTAATCGTTGAGTTTCCAAAGGATTCAAGTTTTGCCATGGAAATGATGGTATCAGAACCATATAGAAGTATATTTTTAGAAGTTGTGAGAAATGTAACAAATAGTAAAATTAAAGTAAAATATGAATTGCAGGAATCAAGAAATAGAGAAAAAGTAAGTGAAGATGATGATTTTTCCAAGAAAATAATTGATTTCTTTGGAGGAGAAATAATATAGTATATTAACAAAACTCCACCTTTATGGTATAATTATTATGGAAAAATAGGAGGAGAAATGTTTTTAATTACAGGTATAATAATAGCAGCACTATTTTTAGTGTCTACTTCAATGCCACTTTTAAGTTGGGCATTACCATTTTATAAAATTAAAAAGTTAGAAAATGCAGATTTTAAAACTAAAGCGATAGCAAATTTAGTAGCAATTGTTGCAATAGGATGGATAGATATTAATTTTTTATTTCCTTATTTGGGAATATATATAACTATTGAAGTTTTATATATTTTATTTGATAAATATGGGAGAAAGATAGAAATGTATGATAGAATTTTTATCATCTCATTAATTGTAGGAGTTTTAATATCAGGATATTTATTTTTTAATAAAATAGGTTTAAATTTAAGTTTGGAAAACTTAAAAGAGATATATGTTCAAAAAACAGAGTTTTCTCAAAGAGAGATTAATTTGGCTTTTGATTTTATAAGAAAAAACACATTGCTTTTAATATTTATTTATACGAATTTTACAGTATTTTTAACATATTATTTTTTAAAAAAAGATAGTTTTTTAAAATGGAAAGTTAGTTATTTATGGCTTGTTCCATATATAGTTTTATTCTTTGTTGAAAAATATTCAGGAATTAATTCAATGTATATAAGTAATGGAGTAAGTATTTTTAAAATTGTATATGCTTTATACTTTATAAAGATAATTACAGGGCTTTTAAATAGAAGAGTTAAGAAACAACCAATTTGCTTTATAATAGCTGTTATAATGACAGTATTATCACCAGAGTTTGCATTTATTTTTGGTGCATTGGCAAGTGGAATAAATATAAAAGTTAAAGTTATAAAATAGGAGGATTTTTATGTCGAAATTACAAGTAATATTAACAGCGGACGTTGCAGGTCAAGGAAGAAAAGGGGATATTATCAATGTATCAGAAGGGTATGCAAAAAATTTCCTATTAAAGAATAATAAAGGAATTGTAGCTACTGCTGAAGAGTTAAAAAAAATAGAAAATAGAAAAAAAAGAGATGAAAAAAAAGCAGAGGAAGATAAACAAAAATCAATTGAAATTAAAAAGCAATTAGAAGAAAAAAAATTAACAATGATTGCTAAAACAGGAGATAATGGAAAATTATTTGGTGCAATTACAAATAAAGAGATATCTGCAGAAATTAAAAAAGTTTTTGGGATGAATATAGATAGAAAAAAAATAGAATGTACTATTAAAAGTCTTGGAGAGCATACTGCAATAGTAAAATTACACACTGATGTAAAAGCAGAGGT
Organism: uncultured Cetobacterium sp.; assembly: GCF_947039425.1. GTDB lineage: Bacteria > Fusobacteriota > Fusobacteriia > Fusobacteriales > Fusobacteriaceae > Cetobacterium_A. Next base: position 3,985 of record NZ_CAMQYW010000171.1, read on the forward strand.
TTCAGTAATAGTAAAAGGATAGGTAAAATGGAAGAGATAGAAAACTTAAGAAAAATTCCTAGTAGCTTAGAAGCAGAGAGGTCGGTATTAGGTGGAATATTTTTAAAACCAGATATATTCAGTGAGGTAATTGAAATAATTACCTCTGCTGATTTTTATAAAATGGCACATAGAATAATATTTCAAGTAATGCAAGAAGTTTATGGTTCTGGTGAAACGATA
>NZ_CAMQYW010000172.1 GCF_947039425.1 uncultured Cetobacterium sp.
TTAAATTGTCTATATCCTTTTTGACCTGGAATTACCTCATCAAATACTATTCTTTTCTTTTCACACATTACTTGTAAATCATAAAGTCTGCATTGTTCTCCAATCATTCCATCCCAAACGAACTCATCACCACGTCCCTTTATTGTTTCAAAATCTTTTCCACAATGCTCTTTAAACTCTTTATTTACAATCATGTATTCACTTTCAAGATTTTTAAACCATGCCATATATGGAATATTATCTAAAAGTGTATAAAATTTTAATTTGTTATCTTCTGCTTCATATTTTGTTAATAAATAATTTTTTAGTTTATCTAAATTAAGTTTAATCTCTCTTACAGAATAAGGCCTTAATATAAAATTAATAGCCCCAACTTTTATATAATCAGATGGTCTTTCTCCTAAATCAATAGAAATCGATAAAAGAACTAAATCTAGTTTGTTTTTTAAATAATTAAACGCAATATCATCATAAACATCTAGTATATATAAGTCATAATTTTCAACATCTCTCTTTTTAAAATCTTCTAATTTCTGAAAAATAAATTCATAATCTTTTAAGAAATTTAACCCTATATTCTCCATACTATCTTTTAATTTTTTTTGTTCATGTAATATTAATACTTTTAGTTTCCTCATTAAAATTTAGTCCTCTTCCATATTTATTTTTTATGTAAATATTTTACCATATTTATAAAAAAAATAATTATTTTTTTTTTGTTATATTTCTATTTTTTATAAAACTTAGTTTTCTATCTGTTCCATTAGTACAATTTGTAAACAAAAAAAGTTAGAAAAATCTAACTTTTTTTATTAAAAGAATTTATATCCAAGTGTAAAACTAACTTGCTTTAAATCATCATTTCCTCTTCTATCTCCATCTACTTTAGTAACAGAATATAAAACTTCTCCTTGTAAAGATAATATATCCATTCCTATTCCTGCACCATAATAATAATCGCCATCAACATCTGATCTACTTACGTTTGAATCTGTATATAACACTTTTCCTGCTTTTAAAACTGCATAAGGTTTTATCCCTATTGGAAATAGATTCATTTTTATTAATCCATATGCTGGAACTGTTGCTATATCTGTACCTGATGTTTTACCATTATAAGCAATTCCTACCCCTACATCAGCTAATAATAAGTTTTGAGTTATTTCAATACTTCCTGTTGGTGCATAATTTTCAAATGTTTCACTTTCTTTGTTGTAAGAGTTTGAATTTGTTATTGCTCCAAATCTAATGTGTCCATCTAAAGCAAATGCAGAACTTGCCCCTAGTAAAAATAATGTTAATAGTGTTTTTTTCATAATTCCTCTCCTTGTTTTTGAATTGTATATCTATTATACTGATTTTTTCTATTTATTTCTATATTATTTTAATTGATGAAATGCTCTTTTTACATTATAATGAAAGTAATACAAAAATAGGAGGTTTATTTATGCAATTTTCTGAATATAAATATGAAAGACCTAATTTTAATGAAACAAAGATAGAATTTGAAAAACTACTCAATAAAATTACTACATCGAATTATAAAGAACAATTAAATATAATAAAAGAAATTAACACCATTAGAAACAAAATAGACACAATGTCCAATCTAGCTCATATTAGACACACAATTGATACTAATGATGATTTTTACGATAAGGAAAAAAACCATTGGGATGAAATCTCTCCATTATATCAAGAATTAGATACACTTTTTTATAAAGAACTTTTAAAATCAAAATTTCTTGATCAATTAAAAATAGAGTTAGGTATACAATTTTTTAGTTTAATTGAATATAGTTTAAAAGCATTTTCTCCAGAAATTATAGAAAATTTACAAGAAGAAAATAAAGAAATCTCTAAATATGTTAAACTTCTTGCCTCAGCTAAAATCTCTTTCCAAGGAGAAGAAAGAAATCTTTCTGGTATGACTCCTTTTCTAGAATCTAGTGATAGAAGGGTCAGAAAATCTGCCTACGAAGCTAAAAGTAATTTTTTTACAACTTATGAAAAAGATTTTGATGAAATTTACGATAATTTAGTTAAAATTAGAACTAAAATTGCTAATAAATTAGGATATGACAACTATGTTGAACTTGGTTATATTAGAATGAATAGAGTTGATTATAATGATAAAATGGTTGATAATTTTAGAAAACAAGTTGTTAAAGAGATTGTTCCTATTGCTTCATCTCTTTATGTTAGACAAAAAGAACGTCTAAATTTAACAACACTTAACTATTATGATGAGAGATTTGAATTTGAAAGTGGAAATCCAACTCCAAAAGGTACTCCTCAATGGATTATCGATCAAGGTAAAAAAATGTACCATGAAATGTCTCAAGAAACAGCAGAATTTATTGATTATATGATTAATAATGATCTTATGGATTTAACAACTAAAAAAGGAAAAGCTGGCGGAGGATATTGTACATTTATTCCTGATTATAAATCACCATTTATCTTTTCTAATTTTAATGGAACAAGTGGTGATGTTGATGTTTTAACTCACGAAGCTGGACATGCTTTTCAAGTTTTCAGATCAAAGCATATTGAAATTCCAGAACTTCTTTGGGCTACATATGAAAGTTCAGAGATTCATTCTATGAGTATGGAATTTTTTGCTTGGGACTGGATGGAAAACTTCTTTAAAGAGGATAAAGATAAATATTTTTATAGTCACTTAGGCGGTGCTATTAAATTTATTCCATATGGAGTTCTTGTTGATCATTTTCAACATGAAGTTTATAAAAATCCTAATTTAACTCCTAATGAAAGAAAAACAATTTGGAGAGAACTAGAAAAACAATATAAACCTCATACTATTTATGATGAAAATGAGTTTTTAGAAAATGGTGGTTGGTGGTTCCAACAATCTCATATTTTTGAAGTTCCATTTTATTATATTGACTATACTCTGGCTCAAATTTGTGCTTTACAATTTTGGAAAAAGATGATTCACAATAGAGAAGGAGCATGGAAAGATTATCTTCATCTATGTAGCCTTGGGGGAACTAAATCATTTTTAGGACTTCTAGAAGAAGCAAATTTAATATCTCCTTTTAAAGATAATTGTATTAAAAATATAACAGAGGATGTTAAGAATTTCTTATCATCAATTGATGATAAGAAATTATAATTTAGCTTATATATAAATTATAGGACTATGGAGGATTATGAATTTATTTACACCTATTAAAATTAAAAATATTACTATTCAAAACAGAGTTGTTGTTCCTCCAATGGTTAGGTTTTCTATGATTGGAACTGACGGTTTTGTAACTGATACCTTATTAAAATGGTATGAAGATTTAGCTTATAACCAAGTTGGATTGATTATAATTGAAGCTACTTGTGTTAATAAAAATGGAAAATTAAGAGAAAATCAACTTGGGATTTGGGATAATTCTTTTATTCCTAAATTAAAGGAATTAGCATCTATTGGACATAAATATAATGTTCCTATGTTACTTCAAATTCACCATATAGGCTTTTTAAATAGGCTAAATTCTATTTCTACAGAAACTTTGGACTCAATACTGGATGATTTTACCAAAGCATTTTTTAGAGCTAAAGAGTGCGGTTTCCATGGCATAGAGATTCATGGAGCTCATGGATATTTAATTTCTCAATTAAATTCCACTTTAGAAAATAATAGAAATGATAAATTTGGCGGTTCTATAGATAATAGAATGTATTTTATTAAAGAACTTTTAAGAAGAACTAAAGTTTTATTTGATGACAATTTTATTTTAAGTTATAGAATGGGGGGAAATGAACCCACTTTAGAAGAAGGAATCAAAAATGCTAAATACTTGGAAAGTTTAGGCATTGACATTCTTCATGTTTCTAGTGGAATCCCTGATCCCTCATTTAGAAGTCAAGAAAAAATAGTTGTTCCTCAGAATTTTAACTTTGATTGGGTTGTTTATATGGGATGTGAAATAAAAAAACATGTGAATATTCCAGTTATTGGTGTTAGATGGATAACTGAAGAGGAACAAGCAAGCTACTTAATTGAAAATAAAATGCTTGATCTAGTAGCTATTGGTAGAGCTATGATAGGTAAACCATTTTGGATTAAAATTGCTAAAGAAAATTATATAAAAAGAAAAGATGCTGATCAAAAATCTTCAAAAATAAAAATAAATGGTAGGAAAATCTTCTGATTTTTCTGCCATTTTTTTCTTAAAAAA
>NZ_CAMQYW010000173.1 GCF_947039425.1 uncultured Cetobacterium sp.
CATGGTTTATGAGATGAGAATCCAGAATAAGTACTGTTATCCCACTGCATGGGAGTTCTAGCATTATCTCTTGAAGTATTAGATAAAATATTTAAAATTTTATTAGGAGACAGCCCTTTTTTAAAGTAATCTTTAGCTTCATTGATACTTCTAATATCTTGAAAATCATCAAGAGAAGAAAAAATACTATTTGTCATTCCAATCTCTTGTCCTTGGTATATAAAAGGTGTTCCTTTTTGCATAAAGTAAGCAAGAGCAAAAGATTTTGCTGATTCGCTCCAGTAATCTTTATCATTCCCCCAAGTAGATGTACTTCTTGGGATATCATGATTTTCAATAAAAAGAGCATTCCAGCCTTTTTTAGCAAGAATATTTTGCCATTTATTAGATATATCTTTATATTTTTTAGGAGAGAAAGATATATTTTTCTCGAAACTCCATAAATTTAAATGTTCAAATTGAAAGATCATATTAAATCGACCATCTCTTTCATCCACCCATTTATAAATATCTTTAAGACCAACGCCATTAGCTTCTCCAACAGTTACAATATTATACTTATCAAAAGTATTTTTTTTAAGTTCTTTTAAAAAGGAGTGTATTCCATAAACGTTAGTAAATTTATTAAAAGCAGGGATATAAGTATTATCTGTTTTATTTGGCATATTAGGGAGATTTTTACGTTTTTTAATATGAGTAATAGCATCAACTCTAAATCCATCGATTCCTTTGTCTAACCACCAATTAATCATTTTATAAAGAGCCTTTCGAACTTCTTTATTTTCCCAGTTTAAGTCTGGTTGTTTTTTAGAAAATAGATGTAAATAATACTCTTTTGTTAAAGATTCTTTTTCCCATGCTGATCCTTTAAAAATACTTTCCCAATTATTAGGTTTTTTAGACCAGATATACCAATCTCTTTTGTCGTTATTTAAAGAGGACTTAGATTCTATAAACCAAGGATGTTCATCACTAGTATGATTAATAACAAGATCAATAATAATTTTAATATTAAAACTATGAGCTTTTTTTAAAAGAGCATGAAAGTCTCTCATAGTTCCAAACTCTTTAGAAATTTTAAAATAATTACTAATATCATATCCATTATCATCATTTGGACTTTCATAAAAAGGTGATATCCAAAGAAGATTTACACCTAAACCTTTTAAATAATCAAGTTTTTTTATAACACCTTTTAAATCTCCGATTCCGTCATTATTTGAGTCGTAAAAACTTCTAAGGTAAATTTGATAACCAATACATTCTTTCCACCACATAGATACACTCCTTTAAAAAATTAGTTTATGAAAGTGCTTTCTTTTAAGTATTTTTCATCATTTCCAGCTATGAAAATAATTGAGTTGTTAGAAAGAAGATCAATGACTTCTGTGGATAATTCTGAAGGAATTGCAGGGCAACCTAAACTTCTACCTAAAAATCCAATTTGATCAATATATTTTTTAGTAGCATATTCAGCACCGTGAATAACAATATTTCTTTTATAAGCATTTGAATTAAATTTATTCTCTAGACCTTTAAGTCTTAGAGAGTATCCATATTCACCTTTGTAAGGTTTTGAATCAGTTATAAAAAATCCAAGAGAACTTTGGAAAGAGTTTAAAGTATTAGAAAACATAATAGGAATAACTTTACCACTATTTTTACCATGAGTTACATATGTATAATAAAGAAGTTTTTTATTTTTTAAATCAATAACTGAAAATCTTGGTTTTGTAGAAGGTTTTGTAAAATCAATAATTGTTAAAAATTGATAATTATTATCTTTTAATTTATAGGTTCCTTTCATAGCATTTTTAAAAACAGAATATTCCATTTTATTTTCTAAATGTAATTTTTTATATAAAGATGAAGTAAAAGAAAAAGATAATGAATAAAATAAAATAAAAAAGGACAAAATAAATTTAAACATAATACCTCCAAAAATAAATAAGAATGTAGTTTGATTATAACAAAAATGATGGGTATTTAAAATAAAAAAATAAATTAATATTATTTGTAAGGATTGTTAATAAAAAAATAGTAGAGTATAATAGAGATCATATTTAAAATAAGGAGGATCATTAATGGGAAAGTATAAAAAAATAATTTTTGGAATATGTGTGGTTTTATTAGGTTTTATACTTTATAAAACAGGAATACTTGAAACTATAAGTGATAGAGAAAAAATAACACTTTTCATTAATAAAATGGGGAATTATGGACCATTAGTATATATCGTAATATATATGCTTGTTACAATAACGTGTATATCAACTCTTCCATTGACACTGGTGGGTGGACTCTTATTTGGAGGAATAAAAGGTGTTTTATATACAGCTATTGGAGCAGGATTTGGATTAGCTTTAGCATTTATAATTTCAAGATATATTGCAAGAGAATATATTGAGAAAAAATTTGGGAATACTGAGGCTTTTAAAAAAATAAATGCAGGTGTAGAAAAAGAGGGTTGGTTTATATTAGCTACTACAAGATTAATACCTATATTTCCTTTTGGAATACAAAATTATATATATGGATTAACTTCAATGAGCTTTATAAAATATACAATACTTTCAGTGATATTTATATTACCAGGTACATCTGTTTATGTTCTACTTGCAGGAGCTGTTGCTTCTGGAGATAAAGAAAAAGCATTGAAAATGTCACTTTTAGCTTCATTAATATTTTTTTTAATAACAATAGTTACAAAACTAATATCAAAAAAAAGAAAATAAATTATAAATGGGGGAGATAAATGTTAAAAAACTTTATAAGTTACTATAAACCATACAAAAAATTATTTGTATTAGATTTATTAGTAGCTTCAGTATCAGCAGCATGTGATCTTTTTTATCCGATGTTAACAAGGAAAATTGTAAATGAAACTATTCCAAATCAAGAATTAAGAATGATTGCAACTTTTTCAATTGTGTTACTGATTATCTATCTAGTAAAAATGATGTGTGCATATTTTATGCAATATTGGGGTCATGTAGTTGGAGTTAGAATGCAAGGAGATATGAGAAAAGATATTTATAAACACTTACAAAATTTGCCAGTTAAATATTTTGATAATAATCAAACTGGAAGTATTATGTCAAGAATTGTAAATGATTTAATGGATATATCAGAACTAGCTCATCATGGACCAGAGGATCTTTTCATATCTATAATAATGATAATTGGATCTTTTATTCTTTTATCAAATATAAATTTAAAATTAACATTAATAATTTTTTCAGTACTTTTTATACTTATAATTTTTGCTATTTTTAAAAGAAAAAAAATGCAAGCGGCTTTTTTAAAAACTAGAGAAAAAACTAGTGTAATAAATGCAAATTTGCAAAATAGCATAACTGGAATTAGAGTATCAAAAGCTTTTGTAACTAAGGATACAGAACTTGAAAAATTTGAAAAAAGTAATATTGAATTTAAAAGTGCAAGGGAAAAAGCATATAAAGTGATGGCTCAATATATGGCAGGAGTAGGATTTTTTACAGATATGCTCGACTATGTTGTACTTATATTTGGAGGACTTTTTACCTATCGGGGAGAGATAAATATAGGAGATTTATTGGCGTATTTTTTATACACTAAAGCTTGTGCTCAACCGATAAAAAGATTAATTGGATTTGTAGAGCAATATCAAAATGGAATGACTGGTTTTTATAGATTTATGGAAGTAATAAAGGTTGAAGAGGAAAAAAATAAAGAAAATAGTAAAAATTTAGAAAAAGTTATAGGTGAAATTGAATTTAAAAATGTATTTTTTAAACATGAAGATAAGGTAATACTAAAAGATTTAAATTTAAAAATAGAAAGCGGAAAAATGGTAGCTTTAGTTGGTCCATCAGGTGGTGGGAAAACGACACTGTGTAATTTAATTCCAAGATTTTATGATGTAACATCTGGAGATATACTAATTGATGGTAAAAGTATATATAATGTAAAATTAGATTCTCTACGAGAGAATATAGGAATAGTTCAACAAGATGTATTTTTATTTACAGGAACAGTAAAAGAGAATATTATAATAGGGAATTTAAAAGCAACAGATGAGGAAATAATAGAAGCAGCTAAAAAAGCTAATATACATGATATTATAATGGATCTGCCTGAAGGGTATAATACAGAGGTTGGAGAGAGAGGAGTAAGACTCTCTGGAGGACAAAAGCAAAGAA
>NZ_CAMQYW010000174.1 GCF_947039425.1 uncultured Cetobacterium sp.
ACTAAAGTTTTGCATATTTCTAGCTCCAACTTGAAATATATCTGTATATTGTCCCACTATTTCAATCTCTCTAGTATCCATAACCTCTGTTACCATAACTAAATCATATTTATCAGCCGCTTCTCTCATATACTTTAAACCCTCTTCACCTAATCCTTGAAAATCATAGGGAGAAGTTCTTGGTTTATATGCTCCACCTCTTAAATATTCGCATCCATTTTCTTTAATAACTTTTGCAGTTTCAAGTATCATCTCTCTATTTTCAATAGAACATGGTCCTGCCATAATAACCATGTTATCTCCACCTATTTTTCTTCCCTTTACTTCAATAATACTAGGTTCACTTTTAAACTCGCTACTTACAAATTTAAAAGGTTTTCCTATTTTTACAACTTCATCCACTATTGAAAACTTTTTTAAGCTTTCTTTTGTTACACCACCATTTTTACCCATTATTCCTATTTTTTTAACATTGTAATCTGTTGTTTCAATTACTCCATGTCCATTATTTATAATATAGCTTTTTAAGGTTTCTATTTCTTGTGATGTAGCACTGTTTTTTAATATTATATACATACTACCACCCTAATTTTTTTTTATATTATATCATATTTACACTAAAACAGTACTTTTTAAATTCACAATTTAAACATTTTTTCTTATTTTGTGTTCTTTCGGTAAATTTTTGATTTTGAATTTTCTTAATTATCTCATCAAATTTTTTTAAAATATCCTCTACTTCATTATTATTAAAATCAACGTCTATTTTACTTCCATCTTTTACAAAATAAATAACTCCACCTTTTACTTTCTTGTCTGTATTTTTTTGTAATAAACAACAATAAAACTTAATCTGAAATTTATAATCCTCTAAATTTTCTAAGCTTTTTTCCATATCGCCTGTTTTAAAATCTACAACTATTAGCTCTCCTTCTTTCTCTATTACTAAATCTAATTTACCTTCAATAGTGTAATCTTCTTTAAGAATATGTAGTTCTTTTTCAACATATGAAATATTTTTATAAAACTCGAAACCATCTTTTAAATATCTTTTTACTTGCTCAAGTCCTGCTTCAACTATTTTTTCTGGTAATTTTATTCCTTGAGATATTTTTAAATTTTCATAATCATTTAAATAATTTTTTTCTACATCCTCAAGTGAGATCTTCTCTCCATTTAAATACTCTTTATTAATAAATTCTAAACTTTGATGGACTAAATTTCCAAAAAATGTTGATGGAGTTCTAAGTCCTTTAAACTCAAATATTTTATTCATTTTGTACTTAAATGGGCAATTAACATATTTCAAATAATGAGAAGTACAAGAAAATGCATCCATTAATTGAACATCATTAGTCTCAGATATATTTAACTTATCTAAATTTACTTCTTTTGAAATAATGTCTGGTAACATCTCATATACTCTTTTAAAAGCAGGAGATGGAACTTCTCTTTTCCCCTTTGATATTTCCACACAACTTAAAACTAAAAGATCTTTAGCTCTAGAAAATGCAGTATAATAAAGTCTCCAAAAATCAAACTCTTTTATTCTATATTCTGGTTCAAAAGAATCATTTTTTAAAAATATCTCTTCTATCTCCTCATCTTCATCTCTTTCTTTTTCTGGTGAGCTCTCTAAAGAACCTACAATTACAACTGGAAATTCAAGACCTTTAGACTGATGTATTGTAAGAAAAGATACAGCTCCTTTTGGAGCAAACTCTTTAATATCTTCATATTCATCTACTCCATTTTGCTTTAAAAATTTAAGATGCATTAAAAAGAAATAATCTGTTATTTTTATAATATTTTCCTCTGTTATTTTAGAACTTCTTGAAAGAATGTCTGCTTTTTCAACTATTTTTGAAAATATACCTATATTATATAACTTTCTATTTTCTAAAACTCCTTCAGAATCATTTTTTATAAAACTTTCCATACCTTTTAAAGCCAATACTTCATAAAATAGTTCTAATAATCCATTTTTACCATCTTTTAAATTTTCATACTCAATTTTTAATTTTTCCAATTGATTAAAATAATCTAAATCTTTTCTTATTTTTTTTTCTAAAATATTTAAACAATTTTTATAATAATCAACAATATCTAGTTTATACTCTGTTTTAAAAACTTTATTATCCTCTCTGATTAGTACATATAAAAATATACCTATAATCTCTTTAATTTCATCTCTATAAAAAAAGAGATTAGATCTAGGTGAATACACTCCTATGCCTTTATATTCTAAATAATGAGCTAAGGAAACTATTTTTTTATTCTTTACTGACCTAAATAAAAATGCTACTTGATTATAATCTTTTATTTTTCCTGTATTTTTTAAAAACTTTAAAAATTCTCCTATTCTTTCTTGCCAAGTATTCTCAGATTCTGAAACTGACAGCCTTACTACTTTAGCTTCATCATTATCTTTTTCTTCAGGAACAATTAGATTTTTTTCATGTCTAAATCCATCCCAATAAAGACTGTCTATCCAAGCTTTACAAAAAGAAACAATACTTTTTTCTGATCTATAATTAGTTTCAAGTTTTACCACTTTACATTCATTTTGAAACTTACTTTCAAATTGTAATATATTTTTTATTGTAGCTCCTCTAAATCTATATATCCCTTGATCATCATCACCAACTACACATATATTTTTAAATTTATTTCCTATTAAAAAAATTAATTTTTCTTGAATTGTATTTGTATCTTGATACTCATCTATCATAATATAATTTATTTTATTTTGAATATTTTCAAGAGCAATATTATTTTCTTTTAAAATTCTATATGCTTCCAATTGAATCATAGAAAAATCAAGTTTATTCTCCTCCAATAATATCTTTTTATATTTTTCAAAAGCTTCTCCCAAAAAAGATATTTTTAAATTAATATTCTCCTTAAGAACAGTTTCTTCAATTCCCTCTTCACTTAACTTATTAAACCACTTTAAAAGAATCTCCCCCTGTTTCCAAGAATTCATATATGACTTTTTTATAAAAAATTCATTATATCCTAAAATTTCTTTAAAATATTTTAATTTAGAAAAAATAAAAAATTTCTGATCTATTGTTTCTAAGACTTTATATCCTTTTTTTAATAAAGAATATTCTATATTTTCATCTATTATCCTTAAACATATAGAATGAATTGTCCCAATATAAAGAGAGTTCATATATATATTTTCATCTTTTAATCTTGAAGTTATCCTTGTAATCAATTCTCTAGCTGCTCTTTCTGTAAAGGTACTTATTAAAATCTTATCGGGAGATATTCCTTTATTTTTAACCATATTCACTACTCTTTCAACTAAAGTTCTTGTTTTTCCAGATCCTGGACCCGCTATAATTAACATTGGCCCATCTATATGTTCTACAGCTTCTTTTTGGCTTTTATTTAACTTCATTTTAACCTCTCTTTTTCAAATATACAAAAAAAGACTTGGATAACCAAGTCTCATCTTCATATGGATATTAAAACTATGCAGTTATTGCTGATACTGGGCAAACACCTTCGCAAGCTCCACAATCAACACATGAATCTCCAATCTCATATTTCCCATTATCATCAGCAGTTATTGCCGATACTGGACAAGTTCCCTCACAAGCTCCACAACCTATACAAGTATCTTTATCTATTACGTGCATTTTAATACCTCCTAATTTATTTTTAATTTATACTAGTAATATATCTAATTTTCTAAAAAAAGTCAAGATATTTTGATTGGAAAAAATACATTTTTTTCTTAAAATTTTGATTATCAAACAGTTTCTTCAAAATACAATTGCTTTTATTTATTAATTTATAAATAAAAATTAAAAAAACCATTAGTTATAATGGTTTTTTTTATCTATTTATTATACTGATTGTTTATCTGAATATTTTGCGTCTACTCCTCTTAAAGAAGATCCACATGTATTGCAATATGCATCTGTTTCCTCATTTGCTGTTTCACATGTCATACACTCTTTTACCATTTTATTATGATTTTCTGTTTTCCCCATTGATGTACACCCCACTAATCCAATTAAAGCACTAGATAAAACAACCATTCTTAGTATCTTTTTTATAATAATCCTCTCCTTTTCATTTGATTTATATTATATTATTCGATACATTATTCTTTACAAAGTTTAAATTTCCTTTTATTTTTTTACAAAAA
>NZ_CAMQYW010000175.1 GCF_947039425.1 uncultured Cetobacterium sp.
TACGAATTCGTGACTGGAGTTCAGACGTGTGCTCTTCCGATCTTGAAGTAATACTTAATTTTGTATCAATATTCAAAGGATCAACCGTTGTCCAAATTGACCCTCTATTATTTTTTAAAATCACTCTATTATTAAATAAAATATCTGTTCTTCTATTTAATTGCTTCCCTTCTCTACTTTTATTTTCACTAACTGGAATCTCTTCTCCATTAGTTGAAATAGAAAAATTATAATACTTATCAACTTTTTTTGTTTTTTCTACAAAATTTTTATTATCACCTTGAATAAATAGTACTTTTTCATCATCTGCACCTGCTAGAGAAGAAGATGTTACTATTAGTAATACAATATATTTATACTTCCAATTCATTAATTTTTTCCTCCCACAGGTAAAGTTTCAGAAATATGAATCTTTAAAACTTTATTTTTATCTACTACTTTCAGAAGTTCTTTTTTTATACTATTTCCTCTTCTCAGTCCTAATTTTCTATTGTATTCATTTGATGCTCTACTATCTGTATTTCCACTAATATAAATAGTTCCTCCTGAATACTTTTTTAAATTCTCTATAATTTTCATTAAGTTTTCTCTTTGATCTTTTCTTATATTTGATTTATCTGTTGAAAAATAAATACTTCCTAGATTTATTTTTTCTATTACTTCTTTTTTTCTAATTATTTCTTTTGGAAGATGTACTCCAAAATTAAATTTTGCCATAACTTTTCCAATTCTTTGAACTCTTGGATTTTCTGTTGTAAATTTACTATCGAATGGAAGTGTTGCTTTATCTACTTTTATTATAAAATTCTCTCCTCTTTCAGGAACATCATCTATTCCATCTAAATGATATCTACCAAATGAATCTGTTTCCATTACTGTTCCATTTACTGTTGCTAAACGAACTCCTGGAATCCCCTCTTCATTTATACCTAAATTTGTTATTTTTAATATTTCATAGTATTTATTATCTTTTTCTACTATTTTTCTCATTACTTTTAACTTTTCACAAGTGATTCCTTTTTCTTTACTTCTATTAAAATCTTCATTAATAGTTCCATCATTATTTAACAAAATAATAGTTCCATTTTTATCTGTTATTTTTAAAGAACTAATTAAATATGGATTTTTTACTTCTCTTTTTATTTGAAATATTTTAGGAGTATCTAATTCAGATTCTCTTCCTCTTAAACTTCCAAGAGAAATAATCTTTTTAGTATTTTTATAATTTCCTAAATTGTCTAAAGTTTCGACTTTTATTCTTTTAGATGTTGCATCATCTTGCCATCCATCAAAGTCTCTATCATTAAAAACTTTTCCTAGAATGACTGTACTTGAAAATAATGGATCATTTTCTACAGTTACACTAGCTTCTGCTATTCTAGAAACCTTCTTTTTATATCTCTCTACCCAAGCCGTATTTTTATAAACTCCAGGTATAACTCCTGTTCCAACTTTTAATATATAAATCAATTGAACTTTTTTATCTCTATTAAGAATAATATTTTTAAAAGTTAATTCTCTTCCATTTTTTAAAACTATTGCTTTTTTTCCATCTATTTTTCCAGATCCTTCAGCATATTTAAATCCTGTAGGTAAAATATCTTTTATAGATAATTCTGAGATAATTCTATTCTTATCAGTACTTTGAACAGTTATTTTATAAGGAACTAAATCACCAATACTAACATCTTTTTTTAATACTTCTTTTATTATTTTAATATTCTCTTTTAATATTGTCCCTTTTGCTGAAGCTTTTAAATTTTCTCCTGCATAAGCTGTATTTATAAACTCTTTATTTTTTAAATCTTTTTTTAATCTTCCAATAACTGTATATCTTTCTATTTCATTTCCCTTCAGAATAATTCCTTTTAAATTTAAATCATTTTTTTCATTTTTTAATAAAATATCTTTAACTTCTCCAACTTTCCATGTCCAGTTTTCAAAATAATTCAATTTACTAATCTCATCTTTAATATTCATATTTTTAACAATATAATTAGAATCATTTTTTAATGATATATCATATATCACTTGATCTCCAGAATAAAATTCTTTATTTTCTCCCCTAATTACTTTTGTTAAAATTAATTTTGGAGAAACTATTTTTAAAGACACTTTATTTGAAACTTTATTTAAATTTCCAAAACTTAAATTAGCACTATTATCAATAATTTCATTTTTAATATCTAATTTATATTTAAATTTAGTATTAAAATAAATTATCTTACTTTCATTTGCTTTTAAAAGTGGAATAGTAATCCCCTTTTCTAAATCTTCAAATTTTCCCTTTTCGCCATATTTATATGTTCCTTTTTCATAGTGTTTTAAACTTAAATACTTATCTCCTACAATAATATCCTTTATATCGTAATTAGAATTATTTTTAACTGTAATTGTAAATAAAGCTTCTTCACCACTTTCTACAATGCCATCATTTCCTATATATCCATTTTCACCTAAATCTTTTACAGATAGATGAATCCCAACGTCATCTATTGTTGGAGATGTTTTTATTGATACTTCATCATTTCCTACAATATTTCCATCTTTCTTTATAACACCTTTATTTACTATTTCTGTTATTGTTTTATAGTCTTTTGGATATTTAACTTTAATATTAAATGAAATAGAATATGTTTTTCCTCTTTCTATTTTTGGAATAATTATTCCTTTTATTAAATTTTTATTATTTTCTATATTTTCCTCTTTTAAAAACTTAGAATCTAAAATATCTAATAACTCTATATTTTCAGCATCAATATTTGAAGCATTTGACACTTTTAAGGTGTATATTAATACTTCTCCATCTTCTGCTATATTATTTTTATTTGCATCTGCTACTGATTTTTCTATAATTAATTTTTCATCCTCAACTTTCAGTATATTTGACTCTATTTTCTTTGGTGGATGTCCATCTACTGTTACTTCTGCTATATTCTGCACTACATCTTTTGATGTTGTTCCCGCTGGATACTTTGGTAACATTTTACATTTTATTGTGATTACACTTTCTCCTGATGGTACATTTCCTAAGATTAATCCATCTTTTAGTGTTCCTGTTACATTCCCTGCGCTATAGCTTACTTGTGTATCTTTTTCCTCTTGAGAGATAAATGAGTTCCCTTTTTTATTTACTATTTTACTCAAATCATCCACTAACTTTACATTTGTTAACTCATAACTATTATTATTTGTTAGTTTTATCTCATATGTTAACTCTTCTCCTTGAGAAGCTATTTTATCACTATCTTTTATTACTTTTGTTACTTCTAGATCTTTTTCATCTACTTTCAGTGTATTTGACTCCACTTTCTTTGGTGGATGTCCATCTACTGTTACTTCTGCTATATTCTGCACTACATCTTTTGATGTTGTTCCCGCTGGATACTTTGGTAACATTTTACATTTTATTGTGATTACACTTTCTCCTGATGGTACATTTCCTAAGATTAATCCATCTTTTAGTGTTCCTGTTACATTCCCTGCGCTATAGCTTACTTGTGTATCTTTTTCCTCTTGAGAGATAAATGAGTTCCCTTTTTTATTTACTATTTTACTCAAATCATCCACTAACTTTACATTTGTTAACTCATAACTATTATTATTTGTTAGTTTTATCTCATATGTTAACTCTTCTCCTTGAGAAGCTATTTTATCACTATCTTTTATTACTTTTGTTACCTTCAGTTCTTTTCCTTCTGTTATCAAATCAACTTCATTAGAACTATACCCATTAAGATATGCTATATTTCTTATTATTTCATTTGGTTTAGTTCCTGAAGGTATACTAACTTTACATTTAATATTTATTGAAATCATTGAATTTGGCATTAATTCTTTTAAAATAATTCCTTTATTTATATCTCCAGCATTCTCACCAGAAATATATGTAGCTTTTATATTATTAAAAAATGGTTTTCCTTGTTCATTTTCAATCCTAGAAAAATCATCTTTTAATAAAGCATTAGTTACTATAAAAGAATTATTATTTGTTATATCTAATCTATACATAATTTCATCATTATTTTTTATATATTGTCTTCCTGTAATTTCATAATATTTTTTTCCTTTTAACAATAATGCTGTTTTCTTTACAGATAAATCCTTATTTTCTATATTAACACTTGCACTATAAGAAAAATCACCAAATGT
>NZ_CAMQYW010000176.1 GCF_947039425.1 uncultured Cetobacterium sp.
TAATTTTTTTTTTAAATAATGTCATCTTTAGCTCCTTTTTGTAAAATAAGAATATATATATATCCTAATATTCCAGTAGCAAGCATTATGATATATGTAATAGAGCTTCCATAACCAATATTTAAAAATGAAAAAGTTTGATTATAGTTATAAATAATTAAAGTTTCATTAAGAGTTCTATAACCGACTAAGGATATTATTTCATCAAATACATTAATTGAATTTAAAGTAAAATTACATAAAATCACTCCAATAGTAGGAAGAATAAAAGGTAATGTTATATATTTAAATTTCTCAAATGTATTTGCTCCATCAATTGAAGCAGCTTCATATAAACTTTTAGGAATGGCTTGTAAATTAGTTAGTATAAGTATAGCACTAAAAGGGATTACTCTCCAAGAGACAATAATCCCAATGATAAATAAAGTGCTATATCTATTATTTAACCACGTTAAGGGTTCAGTTACTATGTGTAAATTATAAAATATTTTATTAATTAAGCCAATTTCTGGATAAAAAATAAATTTCCATATAAGACCATTTACAACAGGAGGTAAAGCCCAAGGAATAATAGCAATTCCTGTTAAAAGTCCAGTTATTTTTGTTTTTTCTTTTAATAAAAAGGCAACAAAAAAGCTTCCTATAAGTCCTAGAATAATAACGATGAAAATAATAATTGATGTATTGAATAGAGCTGAATAAAACTCAGAACTACTTAAAATATCAATATAATTTTTAAAATAAATAAATTTTTGTTCATTTAATCTAGTTAATTTAAAATAGTGTAAACTGTAAAAAAATGTTAAACAAATAGGATAAAAAACAAAAGTTAATAGTATTAAAATTCCAGGAAAAATAGAAAAATAGCCTAATTTTTTTTGATTATTCATTTTCTACTCCTAAATAAGTTTTAGTTATTTTTTATAAGGTTATTTATCTTTGTATTCATTTCATCGAATGCTGCATTTGGAGTTATTTCTCCACTAGCCATTTTATTAATTGCATTTGATATAGTTTTGCTCATTTCACCGTAATAGTCAGGAACTCCATTTGGGAATGGTGATTTTACAAGTTTTGCAGTTTCCATTAAAGCCCCTGCATTTTTAATATCTCCATTAACGATTAAATCATTTAACACTGAAGTTCTTGTAGGAATTGTATTTAGATTATTATATAATTCTTTTTGTATTTTTTTTGAAGTATACCATTTTACAAATTTTTGAGCAGCTTCTTTATTTTTAGAAAAAGAAGACACTCCAAGAGCTTCAGTTAAAGCCATAGTTTGTTTAGCAGTTGTTTTTTCCCCTGGTGGTAAAACAATTTGAATATCTCCAATAACTTGAGATTGAGTTTTATCATAAGCTCTTGATATAAATGAAGTAGGTCCTATCATATAAGCACTATCTCCACTTAGAAGTTGTCTATAAGTATCTATATCTTTCATATTTAGGTTAATTGGATTTATTAATTTATTTTGAACACAGTTATTTATAAAATTTAAAGTTGTTAAGATATTTTCTTTATTTAAACTACCATTATCATTAAATACTTTTCCATCTCTTAAAAAAGTTATCCAAATTAAAGCAGTTGTTGTTCCTTCAGTGGCATTTAAAGGCAATGTATATGGATAAGCTAATATTTTTTTATCTTTGAAATAATTCATTTGTTTTTCAAGTTCATTCCATGTCTTAGGAGGATTAAGGTCAGCTTTTTTATATAATTCCGTATTATAATAAGCTGTTCTAAAATCATTAGCATATGGAACTGCAAGAATTTTATTATTAATTGTAAATGTAGATAGACTAGGAATATCTTTAATCGTTTTTTCGTCTAAAGATAAAGGCTCTAACCAACCAGCACTTTTAAATTCTCCAATCCATGACCAGTCAACTTCAATTACATCTGCCGCGGCTTTTTTTCCTGTTGCAGCAATGGCCACCTTATTTTTAATATCATCCCAAGAAACAGAATCAATATTAACTTTAATACCAGATTCAGCTTGAAAATTATTTAACATAGTTTCAGTTGGAACTCCCCAAGCTGGAACCATAAGAGTAATTGAATTTGAATTTTTTTTGTTACAAGAAACTAAAAAAAATAGACAAATCATTAAAAATGTAGAAGTAATTATTTTTTTCATTTTTCCTCCCATAAAACTATTAATTTAAATTGATTTTAAATCAATATATTCTATCATATTACAGTAATAAATTATATAAAATAATAGTTAAAATTGTAGTATTAAAATAGATATTAATGTATTGATTTTAAGTTCAAAATAAAATAAATTTGAAATATTGTGAAAAATATGATTAAATTATGTACATAATATACAAATACAAGAGGTGATGATTGGAAAAATGGAAAAACAAAGAATGATTCAAGAATATGTACCAGGAAAACAAGTAACTTTAGCACATTTAATAGCCCATCCGAATGTGGATATATATAAGAAGTTGGGATTAAATTTAGAAAATAAAAATGCTATAGGAATATTGACAATAACTCCAGGAGAAGCTTCAATAATTGCTGCTGATATAGCAACAAAAGCTGGAGAGGTTGAAATCGGATTTTTAGATAGATTTAGTGGAACGGTTGTAATTACAGGAGATGTTTCAAGTATAGAAGGATCATTAAATTCAGTGATGGACTTTTTAAGTAATACTTTAAAGTTTTCAATAACAGTTGTTACGAGGTCATAAGTATGAAAATTATGTTAGTAGGAAGAACAGGATGTGGAAAAACAACTTTAACTCAAAGATTAAACAAAGAAGTTGTTAAGTATAAAAAAACACAAATGGTATCTTATGAGGGAGATATTATTGATACTCCAGGAGAATATATTGAAAATAAAGGCTATTACAGAGCTTTAAATGTTATATCTATGGATGCAGATATCATTATTCTTATTCAGTCATCTTTAGATGATCAGACTCTATTTCCACCAAATTTTGCATCAATGTTTAATGGGAAAAAAATATATGGAGTAATTACAAAAATAGATATAGATGAAAATATAGAGCAAAGTGAAAGTGATTTAAGAAATGCAGGAGCAACAGAGATATTTAAAATTGGATTGGAAAAAATAGGTGATTTTCATAAACTTAAAGAAAAACTTGGGGTGATAATGTGAGTGAAAAAAGAACTATAGTAATAGCTGAAGATGACTCGTTAATTAGAATGGATATGGTTGAAATTCTAAAAGATAATGGGTATATAGTATTAGCAGAAGCAAAGGATGGACTAGAAGCTGTTGAATTTGCAAAAAAACATAATCCAGATATTTTACTTTTAGATATAAAGATGCCTTTTCTTTTAGGAACTAAAGTTGCAAAAGTTTTAAAAGAGCAGGGATATAAAGGGTGTATTATTATGCTTACAGCATATAGTATTGAAGAATATATTCAAGAGGCGACTAATAATAATGTTTCAGGTTATTTGATAAAACCTCTTGATGAAAAAATTCTTATTTCACAAATGAATCTTTTTTATAAAAATTATAAAGAAAAAGAAACTTTACAAGTAGAATTGAAAAAAAATGAACAAAAATTAAAAGATAGAATAGTTATAGATAAAGCTAAAGGAATACTAATGGATAAGTATAATCTAAGTGAAAGTGAGGCTTATAATAAAATTAGAAAAACAAGTATGGAAAAGAGAATGACTCTTATAAATTTAGCTGAAATAATAAATTCAACAGAAGGTTTTTATGATTAGAAATTATTGTAGAGTATGTTCAACATTGACAAGTAGTGATATTGATAAAATTCAGAAGTTAGAAGAAACAGCATCTATTTTAGGTACGATTTTAAATTCTGATGTATTTATAGATTGTCTAACAAAAGATAAAAATAAAGCTATGGTAGTTTATCATTATAGACCACAAGATAAAAGTTTATATAGTAAAGGAATTGATGGAGAAATTGCTCACTCAAAAAATGAACCAGCAGTTTTCAGAACTCTTTTAACAGGAATGCCTTCAAAAAATTATAAAGCAATAAATCAAGAGGGACAATCAGTTTTTCAAAATGTAGTATCAATAAAAAATGATAGTAATGAAATTATAGGGGCTTTAATAATAGAGTATTTTACAGAAAATAAAAGTATGTCTATATTTGAAAATTTTGATAAAACAGCTGGGAATATA
>NZ_CAMQYW010000177.1 GCF_947039425.1 uncultured Cetobacterium sp.
TAATTACTGTATCTACATCCATTATAAATTCAGATCCTTCAACTTCTATGAACTTAGCTCTTCCCGATTCATCCTTTTCTCCAAGAGCTGTTCTTACACATCTCATTCCAGTAACATTTCCTTCTGAATCTCCTAAAATTTCTTTAGGAAGTGTTAAATCATCAACAATTACTCCCTCTTCTATAGCATGATGAACTTCCTCAAGTCTTGCAGGAAACTCTTTCACTCCACGTCTATAAACTATATGAGATTCTGCCCCTAATCTTCTAGCTGTTCTAACAGCATCCATAGCAACGTTTCCACCACCAATAACTGCTACTTTTTTAGAATCTTTAACTGGTGTTTCATATTCAGGTAAATAAGCTTTCATTAGATTTACTCTTGTTAAGAATTCATTGGCAGATAAAACTCCATTTAAGTTTTCTCCAGGAATTCCCATAAATCTAGGTAATCCAGCTCCACTTCCAATAAATACAGCTTCATAACCTTCTTCTTTAATTAATTCATCTATTGTTATAGTTTTTCCAATTACAAAGTTTGTTATAAATTCAACACCTAATTTTTTTAACTCATTTAATTCTTTCTTTACAATTTTATCTTTTGGTAGTCTAAACTCAGGAATTCCATAAGTTAATACTCCACCAAGTTCATGTAATGCCTCATATACAACAACTTTATACCCTAATTTTGCTAAGTCTCCTGCTGCTGTTACTCCTGCTGGCCCACTTCCTATTACTGCTACTTTATGGCCTGTTTGTTTTGGCATTTCAACTGGGAAATCATTTGCAAGCATATAATCTCCTACAAATTTTTCTAATTTTCCAATTGCTACAGCTTCTCCTTTTATTCCCATAATACACTTTTCTTCACATTGAGTTTCTTGGGGACAAACTCTTCCACAAACAGATGGTAATGCTGTATATCCTTTAAGTATTCTTCCAGCTTTTTCAATATCTCCCTTTTTAATCTCTTGAATAAATTCAGGAATATTTATTGAAACTGGACACCCTTTCATACACAAAGGATTTTTACAATTAATACATCTACTTGCTTCAAGCATAGCTTCCTCAAGAGTATAATTTAAAGTTACCTCTCCAAAATTATGGATTCTCTCTTCTGGAGACTGCTCTTTTATTTTAACTTTTTTCATTCTATCAAAAGCAACTGTTGTTGTTTCTGATGGTTTTTCTTCATGACATCCGCAAGGAATTGGAGAATGATGTGTATCTCCCTCTACTTCTTTTAAGTATGCTCTTCCTTCTTCTGTTTTATAGATTCTTTGTCTTTTCATAGCTTCATCAAAATTAACTAAATGACCATCAAACTCAGGTCCATCTACGCAAGCAAATTTAATTTCATTTCCAATAGATACTCTACATGCTCCACACATTCCTGTTCCATCTATCATTAAAGGATTTAAACTAACTGTTGTTGGAATATTATATTCTTTAGTTTTTAAAGCCACAAATTTCATCATAATCATAGGACCTATTGCTACTACATGATCGTAATGTTTTCCTTGATTTTTTATTAAATCATCAATTACATTTGTAACCAATCCATGAAATCCATAAGACCCATCATCTGTTGCAATATATAAATTTTTAGAAACTGATTTTAATTCATTTTCTAAAATCAAAATCTCTTTTGTTCTTGCTCCAATAATAACATCAGCGTCAATTCCATTTTCTTTCATCCATTTTACTTGAGGGTATATTGGAGCTGTACCTACTCCTCCAGCTACAAATAAATATTTTTTTGTTTTTAATTCTTCTAAATCTTCGTGTAAAAATTCACTTTCTTGACCTAAAGGTCCAATTACATCTCTAAAGTAATCTCCTACCTCTAACTCCCCCATTCTTTTTGTACTTTCCCCAATTACAAAAAATACAATCGTTACAGTCCCAGCTTTTTTATTAAAATCACAGATAGTCAAGGGGATTCTCTCCCCTATCTCATCTATTTTCACTATTAAAAATTGTCCAGGTTTTGCAGCTTTAGAAATGTGAGGAGCTTCTATATCCATTAAACAAATCTCTTTATTTAGCCATTCTTTTTTTACTATTTTGAACATAGATTCCCTCGCTTTTTATTTTTTATGCTAAAAATTCTCCCTCTTTTAACAATTTTCTTGCTAATTCCTCTTTAGATTCATTTACCATTACAATAGGTCCAGTACAACCCATTCCAGCTTCTGAATATACCTCTTTTTCTTTTAAATAAGCAACAGCATTATCTAGTTCCATAATGTCTACTCCAGCTATTTGAGCTGTAACAATCTCTTTTGGAATCTCTTTTACTGTTTGAGCTATAACTTTTTTCTCTTTAATATTTTCTTTTAAGAAATCATTAAAGTTTAATTTATTAAGTTTTTCCTCTTCCTCTTTTAAAACACAATTTATATTTCCTTTTAATGTTTCTGCAGCGTACTCAATAGCACCTCTTACAACATTTGCACCAGAAGCTCTAGAAACTATAAATACTTTATTTTCATAACCAAATCCAATTCCTGGTCCATATCCATATCCAACTACCTCTTCTTTTCCACCATTATTAAAAGATGAGAATAATTTCATTATTATATTTCCAGTTAATGAATCTGTTACAACTACATCACAACTACCCATAATAAGGTCATTTCCTCTTAAGGCTACTCCCCCATCACTTCTTTTTGATTGTCCAAAAGTTAAATCATATCCTTTTTCAACTAATTTTTTTAGTTGCTTTTCAACCTCTTTTGCACCTTCAATATTTAAAATTCCTATAGTAGGATTTTCTATTCCACAAGATTTTGCAACTACTTTTCCATAAACTGTATTTTTTACCATACCCTCTATTTTATTTGTAGAAGTAGTCCCTGTTGTTGTTGCTATAAACATTGACTTTCCTGTTGGAGTAACTACTCTACCAATTGTTGATACTCCTATTGGGAAAGTATAGTGCATAGTTACTACTGCATCTATCTCTTTCTTAAATAAAAGTTCTTCTAATTTATGATGAGCTTCTTCCTCTGTTTGAACTTCTACTATATCTAAATATGTATCCATCTTTGGACCTATTAAAACAACATTTACACCTAATTTTCTTTGATCTTCTTCTGCTGCTTGTATTATATGATCAGTTCCTAACTCACTTCCTAATACAGTAACACCTATATTAAAAGTTTTTCCAAAGTCTTTTTTTTCTAATTCTTTGGCTATATTTAAAAAGGTCTTACCAATAATTTTATTTACATTACTATTCATAAGTCCTCCTACTCCTCTGTGCTTAATATATTTTTTGCAAACTCTCTCATTGCATTAGCTATCATTCTATTAATTTCATCTTCAGATATAGATGCTTTTTCCTCTACTAATCCAGTATTTCTTTCAACAATAAATGAAACACCATCAAATAGATTTGTCATTCTTCCTAAAAATAACGATCCTTTTCCAACGACCATAATTCTATTTAAATCTCCATTTGTTAAATCTTCTATTGCAAATCCACAATAAGGAACTCCTGATGGAATATGTCCTTGAGTTGGTGCCCATCCTTTCATTCCATGATTTTCAATAAATTCCATAATTTGAGTTCTTTCTAACTCTCCTCTTTTTACTCCAATAGCTGCAATCATTTTATAGTTACCTTCAGGTACATCTCCTGCTCCTGCTGGTTTTGTTATATCTGGATTTTGCATCTCAACAGAATATTTATCAATATCTGTTACTTTTAATCCAGCTTTATCTAAAGGAGCACTTACTAATGCTGATATTACAGCTTGAGGAGATGATCCTGTTCCCACAGTATGTTTTCCAATTAAATCTGTTCTTATAACTGGTGATACTCCATCATTTTTAGATACTAATACTGCAAAAGTTCCTAAAACATCTTCAAGAATTGGAAGACCTTTTTTCACATGATCTTTTCCGTTCATTCCCAGTTTAGCTGTTGCTCCACCTGCAACTACAACAATATTTTCATATGTTCCTGCTTTTACTAATGAAGCTGCTGTTATTAAAGCATGAGTTGGAGCAGCACAGAATCCTCTTACGTCACAACCAGTTGCATTTTCAGCACCTGCCATTTCTGCAACAGCTTTTGCAAAGTTTCCTCCACCTCTTTGGTTCATATCTCCACATGCT
>NZ_CAMQYW010000178.1 GCF_947039425.1 uncultured Cetobacterium sp.
TATTGCGACAATTTTGTCGTCTTTTAATTTTATTGCGACAATTTTGTCGTCTTTTCAAATTTTTTTACCGAAATTTTTTCAAAATTTAACGATAAAAAAATTTGATTATTTTCCCTTTATAAATTATACTAATTATAAAAAAGGAGGTGAATAACATTATCGTTCACTTTTAGATAATGTATTTATGGGGAAAATAATAACTATTAAAAATAATAAAGGCGGAGTTGGAAAATCAACTTTATCTAAAAATATTGCACATGGTCTTGCTATGCTAGATTATAAAACTGCTTTAATTACCTCTGATGCCCAAAATGATAGTCTTATCTTACTTGGAGGATGGTTTGAAGGTGGAAAAGGTTTTAAAAATTATGTACAAACAGCTGAAGACTGTCACATTAAAATTAGAAAAAATTTAGATTATTATCCTGTAGAAACTGATATTTTTGGAATTAATTTAAAAAATAAAATAAAAGAATCATTTTCAGTATTAAAAGTAAAATATGACTTCATTATCATTGACTGTGCTCCTGTTTTTAATGTCTTAAACGATATTATTCTTGAAATTACAGATGAGATTATTATTCCTATAAAATTAGATAAATTAAGTACTGCTGGTATAACTAGACTTTTAGATAAAGCTGAAGGAAATAAAATCACTCAAATAATTCCTAATTTATATAGAAATACCAAAATTTCAAAAGATTATTTTATAAATTTAAAATCATTCTTTAATAACACTGGTGTTATTTTAAGTAATCCAATTCCTGAAAGTGTTATTGAAGAACAACTTTCTGAAAAAGGTAAAACTATTTGGGAAACTCAAGCTAAAAAGGCAGAAGAACTTCAAACTATATATGGTAATATCATAGGAGGAATTCTCAATGATTAATAAAAAGCTCAATGTATTAGATCGTTTAAAAAAAGATTCTTTTAAAAAGAAAAATGAAAACAATACTCTTGAAATCAAAGAATTTCAAATTACTGCTGTTGAAAAAGAAATATTTAACTCGAAAGATATTCTATTTGATTATAATTCCATTACTGATGAAAACATGAAAATTGATTTATTAAATTATGAAAATTTACTTATCAAAGCTCAAAATAATTATCATACTCAAATTGGAAAAATTTTATTAGAAGCAAATAATAAATATTCTAATAATAAAAATGGAATTTTTGGCCTATGGCTAAATTATATGAAAATTGGAAAAAAAAATGCAGAAAGACTAATAAATCGTTATTTCTTTATTATTCAAAATATTAAAACAAAGGAAGATTTACTTTATTTTGAATCATTACCTTTATCTCTTACATATGAAGTTTCAATTCCTTCGGCTCCTAGAGAATTAATTGATGCTGTTCTTTCAAAAAAAATTAAAACAAGAAAAGAATTTATTCAATTAAAAAAATCTATTTCACCTATATCTCAATCTGATTTTAATCAAATTGAAAATATAAATACATTATTATTTAATTTAAATTCTAATTTAAATACTCTTATAAAAACAAATTATTTAAATATAGATAACAGTAGAATTGAACTTGTTTCTAAAAAAATTAATTCATTAAATGAGGAAATTATAAAATTACTAGACAAATCAAAAATTTAATTAAGCAAAACTTCACATAAAATAAAAAGAAGATTTACTTTATCATATAAATAAAGTAAATCTTCTTTTTGTTTATACATCACAAATGGTTATTTTTTTTATTTTTATATAACTTTCCTTCTCTTCATTATATTCTAAAGTTATATGTAATCTTCCTAATTCTCCTTCAAAAAAATTGGTTATATTTAATAATCTAATTATATTATTTACTTCTTTTATATTTTCTCCTTCCAAAATTTCTAATATCTCTAATTGAAACATTGATATATTTTTATATATTTTTTCTATTGATATTTCAGTTTTGGACTCTTCTATTGAATCTAATTCAATAACATCAAGTTCTTTTTTGTATATTTTGTCCACTTCTGCTGTATTCTTAATGTCATCAATTTTTAACATATCCATATTTTCTAATAAGTAATCAATTATTAATTTATCTTTTGCAGCATTAAAGGCCATTTTTTGAATTTTTCCTTCTAATCCACATTTTTCAATATATAATTTATAAGCTTTTTCTTCTATTCCTAACTGGATATCTTTATCTAATTGTGCATATAATTTTTTTATTTCATTTATATGCTTTATATTTTCAATATTTATCAATTCTTCTTTTCCTAAATTACTGTTAATTACTTTTTTGTCCATTTGTATTGTATTTTTCTTTTTATTAAAAATATATTCATCAGCCCACCCTTTTGCCAATGCTTGAATTAAATAGCTTCTTATATTTCCTACTTTTTGTATTTTCATATATTCAGAAACATCTCTTATATAATCAAATCCATATTGTCTAATTCCATCTTTTATAACTTTTGGTAATGTTTTCAATTCTTTTGCTTTACTTGGTAAAATTTTAAATATCTCTTCTACTTTTTCATTTGTTGGAATCCTGTCGAT
This sequence comes from uncultured Cetobacterium sp., assembly GCF_947039425.1. GTDB lineage: Bacteria > Fusobacteriota > Fusobacteriia > Fusobacteriales > Fusobacteriaceae > Cetobacterium_A. The sequence goes on from NZ_CAMQYW010000178.1 coordinate 2,508, forward strand.
CGTTTCTGCTTTAACCGCATGAAAAGAATCATTTCCATCATTTTTTAAATCCACACCACTATCTGTATGAGTTATTAGCAAATTATCAAAATGATTTTTATCATCATAAAAATAAGATTGTTTCAATGCATTATGTGTATCATTAAAATAAAATTCAACTTCAGATTCCATCCATTTACTATTTTTTATAATATTAAAATTTTCAATTAAATCCATTTTTTTTAGTTCTTCACAACTTTTTTCAATAACTTTTATAGTTCTTCCTATTTTCTGAATATTTTCACTTAAAGGAATTCTTTTTATTAAGTTTATAGATAATACTTTAATATACATTCTATTAAATCTTAATTTATTTATTAACATATATAAAGCTCTTGTTATCGGATTATCCATACTTAAAAGTAATTGTGAATCATATACTAAATACCCTTTTCTTATTATATTATCGTAAAAATGTTCTGAAATTGATACTTTTATAATTTCTTTTATTCTTCTATCAGTAAATAACTCTTTTTCTACATCTTTCGCTTGCTTTAAAGATATCATATGAATATTCATTATATTTGTATTTATTTGTTCTTCAATTATACCTTTTATTTTATTTGAGTATAATGAATTTTTAAAAGTATAACTTGTCTGTGATAATCTAACTAAGGCTTTTGATATTCTACCATAAAATCCTTTAAATGACTCTTGGGAAATTCCCATATTTGTTAAAATTTCACTTATTGTTGTATAAAATATACTATTATATCTTTTATCCCTCATTATTTTTAAAAGAGAAATAAAAACTCTTTCTTCTAATTCACCAGGAATATAATCACCTGATGTCGGATTTACCTGAATATAAGCTTCTTTTGATCTATTAAAAAAATATCTTATTATTTGATTTTTCTTTTTACTTGTACTTTTAGTAAAAAGTGGATATTCAATCATATTAATATCAATTCTTACTAAACTATGATTTTTCTCATTTTCTATTTCTGAAACATCTAAAAATTTTTCAACAATTTCACTGGGTCCTGTATCTATAATTTGGTTTCTAGGTATATTATGAGCCTTTAATTTTTTCATTTTTCACCAGCTTTCTTCTATTTTTATAACCTTATATGCTGTATATATTACTATAATAAATAATAAAGTTCAAGTTTTTTATATATAAATCATACTAATATATACAACACCTGCGTCCTATTAATTAATATAAAAAGAATACAACATTAAGGTCCGAACATATACAACACCTACGTCTTTTTAATACAGCACCTACGTCCATAGGTATACAACACCTACGTCCATAGATATACAACACCCACGGTTATTAATTTTTTTGTTTGATTTTATTAAAGCACAATAAAATCAATACTTATTTACAATTTTATTTCTTTTTTTTTTAAGTACAACAATATAAACAACTATAAACAAAAAAACAACTATAAACCACATTTTAAACTTAATAATATTTTAAAGTTAAGTTTCACTTCATAATACTATAAAAACCAAACGAACTTATTTTATTTCAACTCTTATAATTTTATTAAAAAATACTCAATAAGAAATTGGTGTTAGTATATAAATATAGACATAAAATTTCGATTATTGTAAAATAAATTTA
>NZ_CAMQYW010000179.1 GCF_947039425.1 uncultured Cetobacterium sp.
CACTAGGACATTATCATATATAATTCACACTCTTTAAATCCTTTAAATTAATTTATTTGACATATACTCTATAAAAAAGTACAATAAGTTCAGAAATAATAAGAAAAAATGTTCTTTATTTCACAAAAATTAAGGTGGTGTTATATACTATGGACTTAATATTTTTAAAAATGGATTTAAAGCATTTTCTTCCCATTTTTATAATAACTTTTATTGCAGCTTATTTTAACTATTTACCTAAGGGAATTATTGGAGCACTTTCTTTTATGATGTTATTTGGTGCTATTTTAGAATTTATTGGAAATGAGACCCCTATTGTAAAAGATTATTTTGGTGGAGGAGCTATTGTTGCTATCTTTGGTAGTGCTGCTTTTGTTTATTATAATTTTTTTCCAAAAGAAGTTTTTAGTAATATCTCCACTTTTATGAAAAGTGGTGGATTTTTAGATTTTTATATAGCAGCTTTAATTGTAGGAAGTATTTTAGGAATGAAAAGACAACTGTTAATAAAAGCAGCATTAAAATATCTTCCTGTTATTATAGGAGGTGTTGTTCTAGCTTTGGGATTAACTGGAATTGTTGGAATGTTATTAGGTTACGGTTTTGTTAAAGCTGTATTTTTTATTGCTATTCCTATTATGGGGGGTGGAATGGGTGCTGGTGCTGTTCCTTTAGCTCAAATTTTTGGTCAATCTCTTCATAAGGATCCCACCGAGCTTTTAGCTGTTATGATTCCTGCTGTTGCTCTTGGAAATGCTATGGCTATTGTTATGGGAGCTTTTTTAAATAAATTAGGAAAAAAATATCCTAATTTAAGTGGAGAAGGAAAGTTACTTAAAAATTTAGAAAATGTATCACAAGAAAAATCAATTGAAAAAAAATTAGAAATAAAAGAACTTGGAACTGGAATGGTTATAGCTCTATCTTTCTTTATTTTAGGTAAACTTCTTTCAATTTTTATTCCTATTCATCCATACGCTTTAATGATTCTATCTGTTGCTTTTGTTAAGGTTTTTAATTTAATGGATAATAAGTTTGAGGAGTGTGCTGCTAAATGGTATGAATTTGTATCTAAAAACTTTACTCCTGCACTTTTAGTAGGGATAGGAATTTCCTATACAAATCTTTCTCAAGTTATAGATGCTTTTTCATTCACTTATTTTATTTTAGTACTTACAACAATATTAGGAGCGTTAATAGGAACCGCCATAATGGGGCATCTTTTAGGTTTTTATATTATAGAAGCAAGTATCACTGCTGGTCTTTGTATGGCTAATATGGGAGGAACTGGGGATATTGCTGTTTTATCTGGAGCAAATAGAATGGAACTTATGCCTTTTTCTCAAATATCATCACGATTAGGTGGAACCTTTATGCTTATCTTAACATCTTTACTTATTGGAATTTTGTAAAATGAAAAAGACTGATTTAATTTTTTTAGATCAGTCTTTTTTATATACTTTAATCAATATTATTTTTAAGTTCTTTTTTAAATATTCCATTTAAAATTAAAGCGAGAGCACCATCTCCAACTACATTACATGCAGTTCCAAAACTATCTTGTAAAGCAAATATTGTCAACATTAATGCTATTCCTGAATCATCAAATCCTAATACAGAAGAAATAATTCCTAAAGATGCCATAACTGTTCCACCAGGTACTCCAGGGGCACCTATCGCAAATATTCCTAATAAAAAAATAAATAAAATCATAGTTCCAATACTTGGTAAACTACCATATAAAACTTGTGATACAGTCATCACAAAAAATACTTCTGTTAACACCGAACCACATAAATGTACAGTAGCTCCTAAAGGTATTGCAAAATCCACTATATCTTTATTTAAAGTTTTTGATTTTCTTGCACAATCTAAAGCAACTGGTAGTGTAGCTGCTGAAGACATTGTTCCCACTGCTGTTAAATATGCTGGCCCATAACTTTTTAATAACTTATAAGGATTTTGCTTAGATACAGCTCCGCCAATTGAGTATAAAATAGCTAGCCAAATAAAATGACCAATCAATACAATAATTACAACTTTAAAAAATATTGGCAATTGTTTTGTTACGCTTCCTTCATAAGCTAAAGTAGCAAAGGTTGTTGCTATAAAAAATGGTAATATTGGAATAATTATTTTATATACAATAGCTAAAATAACATTATTAAATTCATCAAGTGCCTTTTCCAATCTTTCTGCCTTTGTCCAAACTATAGCTAAACCTAAAAATAGTGCCAATACAAGAGCTGACATTACTGAAAGAATCGGCGGAATATTTAACTTAAATATTATCTCTGGTAATTTTTTTAATCCATGTACAGATGAAATAATATTTAATTTAGGAATAATTAAATATCCTGAAAACATTGAAAATATTGCCGCGCCAATAGATGAAATATAAGCTAAAAGCAACATTACTCCTAGCATTTTGCTCGCATTTGACTTCATCTTTGTTATTGCCGGAGCTATAAACCCTAAAATAATCAGTGGAACTGTAAATGATATTATTTGTCCTAATAAAAATTTTACTGTTTGAACTATTCCTATAATACCTTTGTTAGAATAAAATCCAATCACTAATCCAACAAAAACACCTAAAACCAATTTAAAAATTAAACTCTCTTTTTTTTTAGACTTTGACATAATTTCCTCCTATAATTAATATGTGATATCAATTATATTACACTGAAACAATAAAGTCAAATATTTAGCTTTTTATAAGAACGTTTACAACTATAAAAGAACAGATATTTTATAATTAAATTTAGTTGGTTGTGAAAATATTATTTTTATAACTTGTTTTTTAACAATTCCTTTACTCTAAAAATCATTTTTTATAAAAAGTGCTAAAACAGTACTATAGAGACTGAATTAAGTCATTTTTGTTAGCTTTAATTCTGTTTTTTAAATAATTTATGTTGACTTAAGCATAGTATATAGAGTATATTAGTATCAAATTTAACAATAACATAACAAAAGGAGGATAATTTTGGAACTAGATCTAAATAAAAAAGATTATATTATCATAACAAATAATCCAAAAGTTAAAGAAAGTTATTCTAATATTAAATTTGTAGATGGAACAGTTAAAGATGTCTTTGATTTCACAAGAAAAGAGTTACATCAAGGGAAAAAATTACTCACACACCCTTTAGGAGCTAGTCTTAAAATGCTACATTCACCATATAGATCTATAATAATATCAAGTAATTATAGTGCTTTAGATATTATGAGTATAGAACTCTTAGAACATAGTATTTTAAAATATAAACAACATACAGATGGGAGGACAGTAGATGTAAAAAATGAAAAAGATTATTCTTTTATTGATTTAACACTTTTAAACTCAGCATGTGAAGAATTATTAAGTTTTATTTAACTTTAGGAGGTGTTTTTTTGAAGCTAACAATGGGAAATATCCAAATAAATGATATTGTATTTGGAGAGAAACTAAAGGTATCAGATAAAGTTTTATATGTAAATCCACAAGAATTAATTGATTTTTTAAAGGAAGATAAAAATATAAAAGATATTAAAATTAATATTGCAAAACCAGGGGATAAAACAAGAATTATTCCAGTTAAAGATGCTATTGAACCTAGAGTAAGATTAAAAGGTGAAATGTGTAACTTTCCTGGAGTTACAGGAAAGATCTTTCAAACTGGAAATGAATCAATTAATATATTAAAAGGGGCAGCTATTATTACAATTGGGGACATTGTAGGATTTCAAGAGGGAGTTATAGATATGTGGGGAGAAGGAGCAAAATGGACTCCATTTTCTAAAACATTTAATTTAGTTGTAGATATTAAACCAATAGAAGGTTTAGAGCCACATACCCATGAAAAAACTGTAAGATTAGCTGGGTTAAGAGCCAGCGAGTTTATAGGACAAGCTGGAAAAGATTTAAAACCTGATGACATAGAAATCTATGAAACTGAATCTATTTCTAAAGAAATTTTAAAAAATAAAGATTTACCTAAAGTAGTTTATGTAGAGATGTTAATATCTCAAGGATTACTTCATGATACATATATTTATGGTGTCAATTCTCAACTTATTCTACCAACACTTCTTCATCCAAATGAAGAGTTAGATGGTGCAGTTATCAGTG
>NZ_CAMQYW010000180.1 GCF_947039425.1 uncultured Cetobacterium sp.
CTTTTTAACGTAATATAATAGAAATATTCTATTTTAAGGAGGTTTATTTTGGAGAAATGGATTTGTATTTTGTGTGGACATATTTATAGCCATGATGAAGGAGATGAAATTCAAGATATTGATATTGGAATTAAATTTGAAGATTTACCAAGACATTGGGTATGCCCTTTATGTGGAGGAAATAAAGATTATTTTTTTAAGGATGAGTTAATATAAAAAGGTGTTAGAAACTTCTAACACCTTATCTTTATACTCTACAAATAGGCTTAACTAATCTTTTTTTAGTTAGAGCAATTTGCCAAACTCCAAGATCTCTAGCTCTAAATGCACCAGCACAAGCGAGTAAATAATATTCCCACATTTTTTTGAAATATTTTTGTCCTTCATAATCTTTTTCTATATCTTTCCAAGAATTTTGGAAATTTTCATTCCATGCCATTAAAGTTTTATCATAGTCTGGGCCGAAATCTTCCCAATCTTCCATATAAAATGTTCCTGCTATAGCAGTTCCAACTTGTTGAATTGATGGAATTATCCCATGAGGGAAGATATATTTTCTAATCCATTTATCTCCGTGTTCACTATCACTTAATCCACCAATAGTATGTAATAAAAAGATTCCATCCTCTTTTAACATTTTATGAGCTTTTTGCATATAAACTCCATAGTTCAAAGGTCCTACATGCTCAAACATTCCAATAGAAACAACTCTATCAAATGGATCACTTTCAAACTCTCTATAATCACTATAAATAAATTCAATAGGTAAATCTTTACAATTTTCTTTTCCTAACTTTATTTGTTCTTTAGATAAAGTCAGACCAGTACAAATAACTCCATACTTTTCAGCAGCATATTTCATAAATGAACCCCAACCACAACCTATATCTAAAAGAGTCATTCCTGGTTTTAAATCTAATTTTCTACAAATCAGATCAAGTTTAGCTTCTTGAGCCTCATTTAAATCTTGTGCATCTTTCCAATATGCACAACTATAAACCATTCTTGGATCTAACATATGTTTAAATAAGTTATTTCCAATATCATAGTGAAATGAAATATCTTTTTTACAATTATTAATTGTTTGAGGATTAAATAGATGTTTAAACTTTTCAGCCATTGTAGTAACTAAAACTTCAGCATTATATTTTTCCTCTAAATTTCCTCTTAAAAGGTTAAAAATAAATTGATCAAGGTTTTTACAGTCATACCAACCTTCCATATAAGCTTCTCCTAATCCAAGAGAACCATCAGCTAATATACGACTATAAAATCTTTCATCTCTAACTTGAATATCCCATGGATTATCTCCATTTATTTCAATATTAGCTTCATTTAACAATCTTGTAACAACATTTATCGCATCCATACTCGACCTCCTAAGTAAGTTATAGTTTCAATGTATACTTTTTTTTTGTATTTTACAATATGTTTATTCTAAAAGAATTGTACACAAAAAAAAACAACATGTTATTTTACATGTTGTTTTGAAAAAGTATTTCAATTCTTTCAACTCTATTTTCGTTTATATCTTTTATTATAATAGAAAATCCATCTTCAATTAATTCCTCTCCAATTAAGCTTTGGTCAGGTATACACTCTAATTTTTCAATGACATATCCTGCTAAAGTATTATTATTTTTAGAATATAAATTAATATTTAAATAGTCATTTAAATCATCAAGGGGAAATTTCCCATCTATTATAAATCGCCCTTTAGATATCTCTTCTATTATATTTTCATCATCATATTCATCCTCAATCTCTCCAACTATTTCTTCGACTAAATCTTCCATAGTTACGATTCCTGAAAACCCACCGTATTCATCAACTAAAATAGCCATATATTTTCTAGCACTTTTTAACTCTTTAAAAAGTTGTCTAATCTTTATATATTCAGGAACAAAATATGGTTTTTTTAATAATGCTTTTAAATTTATTTTATCAAAATGAATTTCATGGGCTTTTTTAGCTAAGTCTTTTATATTTAAAATTCCAATAATATTATCTATATCATCTTCATATACAGGAATTCTTGAATATTCCTCTGTAAAAATTAAATCTAATTGATTTTTTAAAGGTTTTCCTATATCAAGGATAAAACTATCAACTCTAGATACCATAATTTCATTTGCACTTTTATCTTTAAATTCAAAAATTGAATTTATCATTTCTTCTTCTTCTTTATCAACCACTCCACTAACTCTTCCTATATTTAAAAGAGATAAAATCTCCTCTTGAGAGGTTTCTTCTTTAAAATTTTTCAAATTAATTCTTAAAATTTTTAAAATAATATTAGTTGACACTGTTAAAAGCATAACAAAGGGTGTCAATATTTTTGACATTAAAATTACAATATTAATTGTACTTTTAGCAATTTTCTCTGGATTTTCAAGAGCTATTCTCTTAGGAACAAGTTCACCAAAAACTAAAGTAAAATATGATAAAATTATTGTTACAATTGTCAATGCTATTAAATTTGAAGATGGTAATCCAATTTGTTTTAAGTATATTTGTAAAGTAGAGGAAAAATGAGTTGCTGCAGAAGCACTGGCTAAAAATCCAGCTAAAGTAATTGCAACTTGAATAGTTGATAAGAATTTTGTAGGTTCTTTTAATAAATTATAAATGGTTTTAGCTTTTTTATCATTTTCTGCCATTGCTTTTATTTTATTTTTATTAATAGAAGCTATGGCCATTTCAGCACACGCAAAAAAACCATTGATAAACGTTAGAAATAATAAAATACAAAGCTCAAAATACAAGCTGACGGAACTAGAATCCTCCATAAAATAAACCTCCTTAAATTTTGTTATTCTATATAATAGCAAAATTTAAAAATAAATCAAGGGAAATCATTAAAATATTGATTTTAATACAGAAATTCTTTGAAAGGAAGAAAAGCAGCACCGTATAAATTTGAAGAGTCACCATTATTTGAAAATCCTAATATATTTTTGTCCCTATAAAAAATATTATTAAATACTTTATTTTTTAATGTTTCTTCCATATTAAATAGATCTTTATAGTGCGTAATTTCACCACCAATAATTATTTTATCTAAATCAAAAATAAGTTGTAATGTTTTAATAGCTCTAGCTAAATAGTTTAGATAATTTTTTAAAATTTTATTTCCTGTAGTTTGTAAATATAATTTTTCTGTAAAAATTTTATTTAAAGTTAGATTTTCTAAATTAAATGCTTTTTGAAAATCTTCTATTAATGAAGTGTTTGAACAATATTTTTCTAAACATCCTCTATCTCCACAAGAACAAAGTTTTCCATTATCAACAACAGTAACATGTCCTATTTCTCCAGCTTTAAAAGATTTTCCATAATATAGTTTACTATTTAAAATAATTCCAGTTCCGACTCCCGTATCTATTGATATATATGCTAAATTTTCATATAGATAATTATTAAAAATATATTCACAAAAAGCTCCAGCATTAGCTTCATTAATTAAATAAACTGGAAGATTAAATACCTCTTCTAATAAAGTCATATCCTTTGAAAATAGATGGAAATTAGTACCTATTTTAAACTCTTTATTTTGATTATCAACTATTCCTGGAAGAGATACGCCAATTCCTTTTATTCTTTCTTTTTGAGGACAATCTAATAAAAATATTTTTAGTTGATCAATGATAAATCCTAGAAAATTCGAATCATTATAAAAGTTTTTAGAAATTTCTTTTTGTTTAATTTTATGGCCTTTTAAATTTATTAAAATTATCCGAAGTCGATTAACTTCTACGTTAATACCAATTGAATATAATCCATTAGGATTAAATTTATATGTTAAGGATTTCCTATTATTTTTCCCCATTAAATATCCTAAATTTTCAATAATTCCCATTTCTAGAAAACTACTAATATATTTACCAACAGTAGGAAAACTAATTTCTAAACTATCTGAAACGTCTTGTTTTGTGAATTCTTTTTTAGATGAAATAAATTTAAATATTTTATTTTTATTTATTTTTTGTTCTTTTTTTTGATAAAACATCTAGACTCAGCTCCTTTTGTTATAACTTTATACAAGTATATTCTTAAAAATAACAAAAGTCAACTCTATTAAAATAGATTTTTCACAGAAAAAAAATT
>NZ_CAMQYW010000181.1 GCF_947039425.1 uncultured Cetobacterium sp.
TCTACACCAGGACGTACACTCTTTCCCTACACGACGCTCTTCCGATCTCTCCCTTTGCTTCTTCTGGGGCTTCTTTCATAAAGTCTGTATAATACCACTGGCCTGCTGCCATCATAGCTGCTTTTTTAGATAAAAACATACTTGTTTCTTGGCTCCAACCATATCCTAATGGATCATTTCCTGCTGGTTTTAAAGTAAATAATTCATTTGTTTTTTTATACCCTTCATAAACTGGATGTCCTGGCACAAAAGGATCATTTGAATCTCCCATTACATTTAAAATATTATCTCCACCTTTAACTAAATAAGGTAAGAATTGTCCAAATGGATATGTTGTCCATAGATCTTTTCCTCCTATAGCTAAAGGTATTGTATCTGTTTGTGTCCCAATAACATTTACAACATTTAAAAATTCATTCCAAGTTTTTGGCACTTCTAATCCTAACTCATTAAAAACACTTTTTCTATAATAAACAAATTCATTAAATCCATACATAGCAAGTCCTAAATTTTTACCATCAATACTATAAGCTTCTGCAAATTCATTTACTTTTGCTGCTTTTGTGTTTGATAAATCAATTACAGAATCTTTATATGTATACATATGTTTATTTCTTATTGCAAAAATATCAGGCAATTGATTGGCTGTATTTCTAATTTTCATTGCTGTATCATAGTCTGTTGCTGGTATTTTTTCTATTTTCAATATTACTTCTGGATTTACCTTTGAATAAGCATCAACCAGACTATTTGTTTCTATTAAATACTCTTCTCCAGTTCCTTCCCAAATAGACATTACAATCTCTTTTTTCTTTTCTTTTCCACACCCTAACATAACTAAAAACATTACTAAAATTGCACAAATCTTTTTCATTTTCCCTCCCAAAAAAAAATTTATAATTTATTTGCATACGTATTCTTAAATAACTTAGTACAAATATATATTATATTATTCTTTTTTTGTCAAGAGGTATTTATATTTTATTTACATACATGTATATATATATCTTTTAAAATTTCCTTTAGGTATTTCACATCTATCAATTATTTTAAATTCAGCTTTCTCTATCATATAGTCAAGATCTTCAAAACTAATCAATATTAATCTCTTTGAAATTTCTCTAGTTTTATTTATTAAACTTTGTTGTTCCTCTTTAGTTATATGACTAAAAATTCCATAAGGTATATCTAATATTGATGAATCATATTTTTTTGCAATTTCATGCATATCTCCATTTGTAATTTCAACATTACAATTATAGAATTTTAAATTAATTTTAGCATTTTCATATATCTTCTTATTTATTTCATATCCCTCTATATTTACATTCATTTTACAAGCTTCTATTAAAATAGTTCCTATTCCACAACAAGGATCTATTATTGATATATTTCTATCTCCACATGTTGCTAAATTTATTACTGATTTTGCTAAAGATACTCCTAAAGAATTTGAATATGACATCGGTTTTTTTACTCTGCTATTCCATAAAAAATTGTTTTTTTTATAAATCCCTAAAATCCAAATATCCTTAACTTTCACTATTCCATAAATTGTTTTTGGATTTTTCATATTAGGTTCCCCTTGAACCTCTAGTCCTATGCTCCTAGTTTTTTTTATTCTTTCTGCATATTCTGTTTCATCATTTCCTATTTTATAATATTCTACTTTAAACTCTTCCATTATTATTTTTTCTTTTTTTATTTTTTCTACTATATTCTCAAATTTTTCATCCATGTGAAGTATTTCTATTTTAAAATTAATATAAACACTGTCTGACACATCTATATTTTTATTTGAAAAAATCTCTTTTTCAATAATATCTTTTTCAAATAAAGTTCTCATTTCCATTAAACAAATACCCTCTTCTAATCTTGGATAATTAAATACATATAAATATTTTTTCATCTATATTCTCCCTTTTCTAATTTTCAACAAAAAAATAGAGAGCACATGTCTCTCTACTAAAATCGAAATTTATAGCTTTATAATGATATATCTAACACCATCAACCACTATTGAATCCTCTTTTTTCTTTCCTATTTTATCAAATTTAGCATGAGTATATTTTCTTGCTAATTTCGTTGGATAATCAATTGCTGTTTTCATTTCTATAACTTCTATAGTTCCTAATAACTCTCTTCTATCATCTGTTATTAGGTAATCATCTGCTCCAACTGTAAATAAAATACCTTTATAAATTGTACTTGTTTTAACTAATTTAAAGTTAAATGGTTTACCTGTTTGCTTTACTATATATTGACCTAAAGCTGACATTCTCTTTTTCATAACATTCCTCTTTTTCTTTAATTTATTCTATATAGTATAACCTATTTACACATAAAAAGTCAAAAAATTTCAATTTCTAAAACTATAACCCTTTTATATCAATTAATGGCGTAGAATCTCCTGTAACTTGAGGTAACTTTCCATCCCATTTTTTTATAGCTTCATAGTTTACTAATTCTTTTGTTAGTGATTTTGATATTTTTTCATTTGATTCAGCTATAGCTCTTGCTTTTAATGTTATACTTTCTGCCTCAGCTTTGGCTTGAATTAATAGAACTTTTCTCTTTCCCTCTTCTTCAATAGCCTTTCTCTCTGCTTCAATTATTGCTTTAGCTTTTTCAATTTTTTGTTTTTCTAGTTCTTGTTGAGCATTTACTCTTGATTGAATAGCTTTTTCAGTTGCTAAATCAAGGCCAATTCTACTAAAGTTAACAGATTCTATAATTATTCCATATTTTTTAAATTCATCTCTTATATGTTCATAAGCTAAAGTATTTAATCTTGTTCTTTGAGAACCGTATATGTCTAAAACATTAAACTTAGATGTTACCTCTGATGCCCAAGTTTTTATTTTCCCTCTCATAAATGTTTTTTGAATAACATCTCCTGTTTTTCCTCTAAACTTTGTAAAAACCATAGTTACTTTATCAGGATCAAACCTATATGAATATTCTAAATCAACATTTACCATTTTACCATCACTTGTTGGTACAAAAAATGAATCATCCTCTATACTTCCCTCTTTTGTATCTCTTGATAAATATGCTTGCTCTGTTGATATTGTGTACTCTGTTATTTTATATAATGGATTTACAAAATGCCATCCTTGAGAAAGTGTTTTTTCTTTTATTCCTCCACTTGGAGAGTAAATAACTCCCACATACCCTGCTGGTATTTTTTCCAAAGATTTTCCTATAATTAAAGCTAAAACAATTAATACTCCACCTGTTATTCCTAATATTTTTTTCAATTTTTTCTCCTTATACTCTTATTTTTCCATACATAATCTATAAATTGTATTTAACAAAACATTACATCCATTTTCAATATCCTCACTATGTGTATGTTCCTCTTTGCAATGACTTCTTCCATCAATACTAGGGACAAATATCATTGCTACATTTGTTATCTCTCCCATTAAACTTGTATCATGATTAGCTCCACTATACATCTCCTGTGTTTTTATATTCATTTTTTTACTTTCTTCATTAATAATATTTAAAATATTATCACAAGATTTTACAGCTTTAGCATAAGCTAGTCTCTTTACTTCATATGAATATCCCAGTTCCTCTAATTTTTTTAATTTTTTCTCTAATTCCTCTTCAATTAAATCTAATTTTTCTTCATCTATTCCACGTAAATCAACTGTAAACTGAACATTTTTAGCAATAACATTTGTTTGATTTGGAAAACATTCTATTTTTCCAACAGTAGCTACAATTGATAAATCCTTATGAGAATTTACTATTTCAGGAAGTTCATATGCTATTTTCCCAACTTGTACCATTGGATCTTTTCTATATCCCATAGGCGTTGCTCCAGCATGATTAGATTCACCTATTATATTTATTTGTAACCATCTAAGACCAACAATTCCCTTTACAATTCCCACAGATTTCTTTTCAATATCCAATACCCTTCCTTGCTCTATGTGAAGTTCTACCATGCACTTTAAAGATTCTTTTTCAATAATACTATCTTTTATATTTTCAGGAATAAATCCCGATTTTTTCATTAATTCATACATTGTTTCGTTTTTTTTATTCTTTAGATCGGAAGATCGTCGTGTAGGGAAA
>NZ_CAMQYW010000182.1 GCF_947039425.1 uncultured Cetobacterium sp.
TGTTGTCGCTGGTTCGAGCCCAGCAAGAAGCGCCATTTTTTTATTTTTTGTAAAATTAAAGAATTTAAAGATTGACGAATAAATAAAAATGTTGTAAACTAAAATGTGTCTTCATAGCTCAATTGGATAGAGCATCTGACTTCGGATCAGAGGGTTAGGGGTTCGATTCCTCTTGGAGACGCCATACAAAAGACCAAATGCAGAGAAAATATTTTTAAATATTTTCTCTTTTTTTTATAAAAAAATAAGCCTTTAAAATTCAAGTATATATACAACAGATAAGTCCATTTTTTAAAGTGTTAAAAGAATTAAAAATGGGATAGTGATCATGCTTACAAAAGTAGATAAAAAAGAGCAATTAGAAGCTACTATAGGGCTTTTATTATATTTTAAAGAGTAGGCAATAATAACAGATGCAGTGGGCGTTGCCATCATAATAATAATAACTCCTAATCCACTTTTAGAAACAAGTAATATATTAAATAAATTTAAAAATTTAATAAAGTATAAAAGTAGAAGAGGTAAGATTATACCTTTTACTAAAGAAAATTGCCAAGATAATTTATTTTTAATTGATTCAAAAATTGAAATTTCAGATAATTTTAATCCAGCAGCAAGCCAAGCTAAAGGAGAGCATAGTCGTGCTAAATAACTAAGAGGTGTATATAACCAAATAGCAGTTTTATCAATTCTAAAAATAGAATATAAATTATTGTCAATGGAAACTTGAGGTAAATATTTTTGAAACATCCAGATATTAAGACCTAAAAAAGTTGCAATAATAACAGGATTACATATCATAGATTTGATGTTTTTTTTATTAAATTCTAATCCCGACATCTTAATAAAGCCGTATGAATAAAGAAGAATTCTATATGGGATAGAAAAAATAGAGGAATAAATAACGCCGACATCTCCGTAAATTGCTTGAGCGATGGGGATCCCAAAGACAGTAACTCCACCAAAAATAGTCATCATTTTAAGAACTTCTCTATTATCTTTTGGTGTATTAAAATAAAATAATTCAGCTAAAGCAATTAAAAGAAGATGAATAAGAAAACTCCAAAGTAAAATATTAATACCATTAACAAAAATTTCTTTGTTAAAATCTTTCATAAAAGCATTAAAAGAAAGAGCTGGAATTGCTAAAGTTAGAATAATATCACCTAAGGGAATAGAAGTAGAACTTTTTAAATGCTTTTTTTTCCCTAAATAAAAGCCAAGAAACATGATAAAAATAGATGAAGACATGACGCCAATAATATTTTTATTAGATATTATTGTGTTGAAAATTGTTAAAAATTTCATGATTAGAGTACTCCTGTATAAATATATTTTTAATATTTTAATATAAAATCTAGAAAAAAGATAGGTTAAAATTTTTTTAAAAATAAAAATAGCTTGTTTTTATAAGTATATTTAATTATAATATATAGAAGGAATTTATGAAATACATAGTGGAGGAACTGATATGGTAAAAAAAGTTGTTGTATCATTTAGTGGAGGAAAAGATAGTATATTATCTTTAGATAGAGCAATAAACATGGGATTAGAACCAGTTGCTTTAATGACAACTGTAAACAAATCAAATGGTGAATCTTGGTTTCACAATATTAATATTAAAAAACTAAAAGAAGTTTCGTTAGCTTTAGATATCCCTTTGTTATTAGTTGAATGTGAAGGAAATAATTATGAAAGTATTTTTGAATCAACACTAAAGACAATGAAAGAACTAGGAGTTGAAGGGTGTATTTTTGGAGATATTGATATAAAAGCTCACAGGGAATGGTGTACTAATAGATGCAAAAACATTGGAATTGAAGCTATATTTCCACTATGGCAAGAAAATAGAGAAAAATTAGTGAAAGAGTTTATTTTATTAGGTTATAAAGCAATGATAAAAAAAATAAATTTAGATTATATGGACTCTAAATTTTTAGGACAAACATTGGATTTAGAGTTAATAGAAGAAATACGAAATACAGGAGCTGATATTTGTGGTGAAAATGGTGAATATCATACTATTGTATATGATGGACCTCTATTTTTAAAAGAAGTCCAACTTAAGATTAAAGATATAAAATTAAATGAGAATATAGGTTTGCTGAATATTTATTAATTAACTATATATAGCATAAATATGTAATATATTTTATAAATAGTTAATATAAAATATAAATAGTCGTTATATTATTTTTATATTTGTACATAGTGTAAGTAATATGTATAATCTTATTGTTGGGATTTATAGTATAACAATAAGGAGGAAAAATATGATTGAATACAAGTTTAATATGGCAGAAACTTTAGCCATAGCAGTTTGCTTATTATTGATAGGAAGGTGGGTAAAGAAAAAAGTATATTTCTTTGAAAAGTTTTTTATTCCAGCCCCAGTAATTGGTGGAGTAATTTTTTCTATATTTACATTAATAGGTTATAATGCTCAATTATTTATTTTTGATTTTGATGGATCATTAAAAAATTTACTAATGATATCATTTTTTACAACAATAGGATTTTTAGCAAGTTTAAAAATGTTAAAAAAAGGTGGAGTTCAAGTATTTACATTTTTGTTGGTTGCTGTTGGATTAGTAATTTTACAAAATATAGTAGGAGTTAGCTTAGCTAAGGTATTTGGATTAAATCCATTAATAGGAATAGCAGCAGGATCGATACCTCTAACAGGTGGGCATGGTACTTCTGGTGCCTTCGGACCAGTACTAGAGGCTGCAGGAGCTCATGGAGCTATGTCTGTAGCAATTGCATCAGCAACTTTCGGATTAGTAGCTGGATGCTTAATAGGTGGACCAGTAGGAAAAAGATTAATGCAAAAGAATAATTTAGTAGGACATAAAGAAGAAGAGTTTTTAAGCGAAGGAGACAATGGTCCTAGTGAAGAAACAACACAATTAAGTGAAGATTTATTATTTAAAGGAATTGTGTTTATAGTATTATCAATGGGAATTGGTGGATTCATAAGTCCTATGGCAGGGAAATTAGGAATAGTATTACCTGTATATATTGGACCAATGCTTATAGCTGCTGTTATGAGAAATATAGTAGATGGTGCAAAAAAAGAGTTACCATTACATGCTATAAATGTTATAGGTAGTATTTCTTTACAATTATTTTTAGCAATGGCTTTAATGTCATTAAGATTATGGGAATTAGCTGCATTGGCAGGACCATTATTTACAATATTATTAGCACAAACAGTTTTAATGGCACTTTATGCTTATTTTATAACATTTAGAGTAATGGGAAAAGATTATGATGCTGCTGTAATGTCAGCTGGACATTGTGGATTTGGAATGGGAGCAACACCAAATGCAATGGCAAATATGGAATCTTTTACAGCTGTAAATGGGCCATCACCAACAGCATTCTTTGCTTTACCTTTAGTAGGATCTTTATTTATAGATTTTGTAAATGCATCTATAATAACAGTATTTGTAAATATGTTTAGTTAAAAAAAGATCAAATTTCCACAATTGGAAATTTGATCTTTTTAATTTTTTGTAGAGAATTTAATTATTGATTTAAAATAATTCTTCTTCCATCAGGCATTTGTAAAATTTGGCTTCTACTATCTGAATAAATAACTTTTACACCGTTATTTCTAGATTGTTGATATTGATATTGTGTATTATTATTAGGTGATGCTAAATAAGATGGCACACCAATATTTCTATATTTTCTGTTTGCGTTTTCAATAACAGCTTCTCTTTCGTAGCCTCTACGAATTTGTTGATCAAGTTGTTTTAAATCTTGTTCATGTTTGTAATCACTTTGATTATATTCAGATCCTAATAAAAGAGCAGAACCAGTAACTATAGCAGCCCTTGCTCCACCATCTAAATTCCCCCACCAACTAGCATAAGATAGAGAAGATAAAAGAAGTAAAGATGCCAATATTAATTTTTTCATAGTTTTCCTCCTTAATTATATTGTGTATATTATAATATTTTTTATAATAAAAAGCAAATCTTGTAAATTAAAAGGTATAAAAATAATAAATATGATATAATTTTAAGATCGGAAGAGCACACGTCTGAACTCCAGTCAC
>NZ_CAMQYW010000183.1 GCF_947039425.1 uncultured Cetobacterium sp.
CATTTCTACAGTGGGATATGGAGATGTGTATCCATTAACATTTATAGGTCAATTTTTAGTTCTTATTGAAATTATTACAGGAATTATGTTAACTAATGTTATTCTTGGACTGATTATAGGATCAGGAATATTAAATACAAAAGACAGGAAATGAGAATTGTACAGTTCTAAAATAGAATGTAATGTTTTTTATACGGTGAATCAATAAAAATATAAAAGTTTTATTTATTTTTTGATAACGGTACTTAAAGTGGTATATTATCTAGTATTATTTTTATTTTGATTGAATCATTAGTCATTTTCAGTGTTGATACTTCTTTTTAAAAGTGATATAAATTATAATTGAAAAGTCTCATAAAAAAAAAGAGGTGCAATAATGATAATCAAAGAACTGAAGAAAAGAAGCACTTATAATACTTCTTAATTGTAGTGAACATTATAAAATATTTTAAGAAATAATATTAACTTTAGGAGGGCATATATGAGAAAAATTTTACTTTTACTGCTTATTATAAATATTTCTGTTTTTTCTAAAATGTTAAATACTGCAGTTATTTTAGAAAATAATTCAAAGACTTCAAAAACATATTTAAATATCCTAACAAATCAACTAAATGAAAATTTTGCTGGAACAAATTTTAAAATAAATATTTCAAAAGTTCTTTATTTAAATAAAGAGAATATTAATACAAAACTTAAAGATATTAATTTAGATCCCAAAATAGATGGAATATTTATTTTAACTGACAATACAATTAATGAGATAAAAAATCTAAATAAATCTAAGTTTTATTCTATGCCATTTGGATTTGGAAAAAGTTCTAAAATACTTCCTAAAAATTTAAATTATATATATAGCGATCTAGATTTAAGAGATACTCTTTCTATTTTTAAAGAAATCAATGGAGTTAAAAGTGTAGATTTATTTGTGTCTAATATAACTTCTGAAAATTTAAAAAAACTTTCAAAAAAATTAAAAATTGAAGGATTAAAAATTAATATATACAAGACTAATTTGAATAAAATTAAAAATATAAGAAATCCAAGTTTCATAATATCATTTAATCCCCAGTTAAATAAATATGCTTATGCTGGAATTGATATGAATAGAGAAGTTTCAAAAAGACTGAAAGCTTCAAGTTTAAACTATATGCTTTTTAAAACTAAAAATAGATTAGGTGAAGTTGTAAAAGTTAATGAACCAAGAGATGATATATTTTTTAATACGAATGTTGCTACTAAAATTGGTTACTATCCAAATCTTATTTTTATTCAAGGAATATCTAAGATTAATGATGTAAAAAAAGAAACAACATTTCTAAAATTAAAAGATGCTATAAATAGAGCTTTAAAATCTAATCTATCACTTCTTAAATATAAACAGGATATAAAAACAAATGAATATAATGTAAATATTGCAAGTAGTTCAAGATTTCCGCAACTAAGTGCTAATATGGATTATAATGCTCTTGATAAAAGAAGTCCAACTTTTAAACTTGGATCTCCTGAAAATAGTACTAATTCATACCTAGAACTTTCTCAAGTTATATTTAATGACCAATTAAATGCTTCTGTAAAAATTCAAAAGCTTATGTTGGATTCAAATAGAAAGATATATGAACAACAAAAATTAAATACTATATACTATGTTGCATCAACATATGTAAATATTTTACAACTTAAAGCACAACTTGATATTCAAAAAAATAATTATTCTCTTTTAAAAGAAACTTTGGGTATTTCAAAATTAAATTATAAAGTTGGAACAGGAAACCTTCAAGATATTTATAGATTGCAATCAGATGTGGCGAGTTCACTTTCAAGCATTACTAAAATTCAAGGTGAGATTAAAAATCAAGAGATATATTTAAATACTCTTTTAAACTTTCCTAAAGATAGAAGTTATCAGTATGAATCTTTAAAAGATATATCTAAATATTTTTTTCTAAACAATACTTTTAATAAAAATTTTACCTATGGTTCTCAGAAAACTGAAAAAATTGAAAATTTTCTTGTAAAAGGAGCACTTTCTAATTCAAATTCTTTAATGGCTTTAGATAATAATATTAAAGCTAAAGAGAGAGAACTTTCTGCTAATGGTAGAGAAAGATATCTTCCTAAGGTAAGTGTTGTAGGAAGATATAGCAAAGATAATATTATAACTCCAACAGGAGAAAACTCTCATAAGAGATTTCCAGATGAGTATTGGCAAGGAGGAATAACACTTTCATTACCTCTTATTTCTGGTGGGGAGATTTATTATAAATCTAAAAAAATAAAAAGTGAAATTAGTTCTTTAGAATTAAATATGGAAAATTCTCAAAGTGATTTATCTAAAGAAGTTCTTCAAACATACACAGAACTTTTATCTAATTATGTTCAAAGTTATTCAACAGAAATCTCAGCAACTGTGGCTAAAAAAAACTTAAAGATAGTTAAAAATCTTTATTCAGAAGGGACTATAACTATAACTGATTTTCTTTCTGCTCAAAATAATGCTCTTTCTCAAGAATTTAATAATGTTATTCAAAATTTCAATTTAATAAATTCAGCATTAAAACTTGAAAATCTTTATGGTAAATCATCTCTTACAATGTCTTCTTCTGAAAAGGAAAAGATATTAAATGAACTTGATCAAAATTTAGAAAATTAAGAATTAGGGAGGATTAAATTGAAAAATAAATATTTAGTTATAATATCTGCATTAATATTTTTATCTTGTGGAAAAAATGAAAATGAAAAAGTTGAAAATATAAAACCTGTTGTATATAAAATTGTTCAACCTAAAAATAATACAATAAAAAGAACATATTCAGGAACTATTAAATCTGATACTTTATCAAATTTAAGTTTTAGAGTTGGAGGGACTATTAATAATAGAATTGCTGAACTTGGTAATATTGTCTCTAAGGGCGAAGTTTTAGCTACTTTAGATAATAGTGAATATCTTTTAAAATATAATAAATCTATAGCTGATTTATCTAAAGCTAAAGCTGTTTTAGCAGAAAACAAAGCTAATTTTAACAGATCGCAAGTTCTTTATTTGGAGAATAGTATTTCTAAAGCTTCTTATGATAATGCTATTGCTCAATATAAATCCGCTGTTGCAAATTTAAAAGCTTTGACAGAAGCGGTAAATTTATCAAAATTAAAACTTAGTTATACTAAACTTAAATCTCCTGAAAACGGAGTTATTGGCCAAGTTAAAAGTGAAGTAAATCAAGTTGTTAATCCTGGAGAAACTGTTTTTGTGTTAAGTAGCGATGGGGAAAGAAATATTGAATTTAATGTTTCACAATCTGTAATTGGAAGTATTTATCAAGGACAACCTATTAAAATTAATGTTGAAGCTTTAAATAATAAAAGCATTTCGGGAACAATTACAAATATAGGGCCACTATCAATAGGTTATGGTAGTACTTATCCTGTTAAAGCAAAAATAATAGATGGAAATTCTAATGTGAAAGTTGGAATGATCGCAGATATTATTATTACAACTCCTATAGGAAATCCAAATAGTATATCAGTTCCAATAGGTTCAATAATAACAGGTCCTGATAATCAAAAATATGTTTTTGTTATTAAAGATGTAAAAAATAATATTGGTGTTGTTAAAAAACAAGAAGTAGTTTTATCTAAAAATATAGTATCTGATGGTGTTATTATTAAATCCGGATTAGTTAAGGGAGATTTCATTGTTACAAAAGGAAGTAGCCAAATAATGAATGATCAAAAAGTCTCTTTAATTAAAGGTGAGAATTAATATGAAAATAACAGAATTAACATTAAAAAATAAGGTTACTGCATACTTACTTTTTGCTCTTCTTCTTTTTTTCGGTTATTCTTCTTATGAAAAATCTGAAAAAGCAGAAGATCCAGGATTTACAATAAAAACAGCACTTATTACAACAAATTGGCCAGGAGCAAATGCTAAACAAATTGCTGATTTAGTTAGTAAAAAAATAACTGATCAGGTTCAAAATATGGATTCTCTTGATTATGTTAACTCTAAAAATGTTGATGGCCAATCAAATGTATATGTAAAT
>NZ_CAMQYW010000184.1 GCF_947039425.1 uncultured Cetobacterium sp.
CATTACAGTGGAATTGCTGGTAAGGGATATAAATTATTAACAGAGGGATCAGAAGTTACATTTCTAGTAGAAGAAACTGAAAGAGGTTTATTAGCCAAAGAGGTTACACAAATTTAATTATTTTTTAAAACACGAATATTATTTATTCGTGTTTTTTTTTGATCTATATAAGAAATATATTATTAACTAAATGGATACTAATTTGATTAAGTATTAATTAAAAGTCTTATCTTTTAATAAATTATAGGTGTATAATAAAAAAAATCTAGTACAAAAAGGAGAAAAATTATGAAAAAAGGTATTATGCTTTTTGCCTTATTATCATCATTTGCCTTAGCTAATGGACCACATAAAATATTGGAAGATAGAGTGGAAAATCAAGCAATGGTTCAAAAATTAGTTAATTCTTCTACTGTTGATTATGACGTTGATATTTATAATAATCAAATGAATTTTGAAGTAGAAATAGAGGGAGCTACTGAGCCAACATTAGACTATTCTCAATTGTCAAATAAAATAGTTAATATTGTAAAAAGTGAAACACCTAATATTAATGAGATCTCTATTATTGTTAAATTCGATCCTACAGTTGGAAATGATAAAATTTTATACTCTAAAATATATACAATTAAATAAATTTATATTTTTAGATCATTTTTTTAAAGGAGATATAGAAGAGATACTAATAGAATATAATTCAAATATAGATCTTTAAGTCCTCCGTGAACTTGATATAGATCTATTAATTATAGAAAAAGAAATCCCCCCAGATTTCTTTTTTTATTTTTCAAATATATAAAATTTCAAATCAAGTTTAAGGAGTTAATTAATGAAAAAAATATTTGTTTTATGTTTTGTAATATCTTCACTAATTTTTGCTAATGATCAATTTGATATAATTGAAGATAGAATTGAAAATCAATTTGTAATGGAAAAAATTATAAATCTAGAGAACTATAGTGTTGATTATGATATTGATATTTTTAATAATCAAATGAATATAGAAATTGAAGTTGAAGGATTAAAACAACCAAATTTAGATTTTAAACATATGAAAAAAAATATTTCAAAAATAATTAAAGATACTAAATTACAAATCAATGATGTTTATATTGTTGTAAAATATGAATCTTTAATTGGAAATGATGTTATTTTATTTTCTGAGTCATACTTAAATATGTAAGTAGAGAATATTAGTGCAAATTCCCACAATTGCTGTTATAATTTTATTAGAATTTAAGTGATTGGAGGAACATAATGAAAGACTTAATAGAGAGTTTTAAAACAAGTTCAATAGACAGAAATATAGAGTCTAATTTGAACTATCAACATAGATTACTAAGTAACAATAAAGAAAAAATGGTATCTTTATTAAGAAGAGAACTATCTAATTGTAGTGAATTTATAATTTCTGTAGCTTTTATTACAGAGGGTGGAGTTACTCTAATTTTAGAAGAGTTAAAAAAACTTAAAAATAAAAATATAAAAGGTAAAATTATAACTGGAGATTATCAAAACTTCACACAACCAAAGGCCTTAAGAAAGCTTTTAGAGTTTCCAAATATTCAATTGAAAATGTCCTTTAATAATAAATTTCATGCTAAGGGATATTTTTTTAAAAGAGACAATATATGGAATATAATAATAGGAAGTAGTAATTTAACTCAAGGAGCTTTAACAAGTAATTTTGAATGGAATTTAAAAATTAGTTCACTTGAAAATGGACAAATTGTAAAGGAAACTGTAGAGGAATTTAATCAAATTTTTAATAATCTTCCTGAATTTAATACTTTAGTTTTAGATGAATATGAAAAAATATATAATTATTCAAAGAATTTTTTTAATTCAAATAAAATTTCAACAATGTCTTTTAATAAAGAGATAAAACCAAATAGTATGCAAGAAAATGCTTTAAAAAATTTACAAGAGTTAAGAAAAAGTGAGGATAAAGGGCTTTTAATTAGTGCTACTGGAACTGGAAAAACTTATCTTAGTGCCTTTGATGTGAAAAATGTAAAACCCTTAAAGCTTCTTTTTATTGCACATAGAAAAACAATTTTAGAAAAAGCTAAAGAAACTTTTGAAAATTTAATTACAGATAAAAATATGGGTATATATGGTGAAAAAGTGAATATGGATTATACCTTTGCTATGATTCAAACTTTAAGTAAAGATGACCATTTACATAGATTTTCTAAGGACTATTTTGACTATATTATAATAGACGAGGTGCATCATAGTGGAGCTAAAAGTTATCAAAAAGTTATAAACTATTTTACTCCTAAATTTTTACTTGGAATGACAGCAACACCTGAGCGTACAGATAGTTTTGATATTTATAAACTTTTTAACCACAATATAGCTTATGAGATACGATTACATGATGCTCTTAAAGAGGAGTTACTTTGTCCTTTCCATTATTTTGGTATTTTAGATATTGAAATTGATGGAGTTAGTATAGATGAAAAAACTGCAATTAAAAATTTAGTATTAGATGAAAGAGTTAAACATATTCTTGAAAAAAGTAGATTCTATGGTTACAGTGGTGATAAATGCCATGGACTAATCTTTGTTTCTAGAGTTGAGGAAGCTAAAGAGTTAGCTAATAAATTCAACGAAAAAGGTGTATTGACTAAAGCTTTAACTGGTGAAGATAGTGACGAAGTTAGAGAGAGGACTATTGAGGATTTAGAAACTGGAAAAATTGAATATATTATAACTGTTGATCTATTTAATGAGGGTGTTGATATTCCTTGTGTAAATCAAGTTTTACTCCTTAGACCAACAGAATCATCTATTGTATATATTCAGCAATTAGGAAGAGGCCTTAGAAAACACAAAGGAAAAGAGTTTGTTACAATTTTAGACTTTATAGGAAATTATGAGAAGAACTTTTTAGTTCCAGTAGCTCTATCTCAAAATAATAGTTTTGATAAAGATTTTATGAAAAGGTTTATTCAAAATGGAAGTAATCTTATTCCTGGAGAAAGTTCAATATCTTTTGAAGAGATTGTAAAAGAAAGAATATTTAATAATATTACATCTTCTAATTTTTCAACAAAAAAGAATATTGATCACGATTTTACTCTTTTGGAAAAACAGTTAGGAAGAACTCCTTATCTCTTTGATTTCTTTAAAAGAAATATGATAGATCCTAGTGTTATTTTAAAATATAAAAAAGATTATGATGAGATTTTAAAGGTTCTTAGACCAAAAGAGAGTTTTGGTAGTTTAAATGAGATTGAAAAAAATCACTTGAAATTTCTATCAGTTTTCTTTACACCTGGGAAAAGAGTTCATGAAATGTTGATTTTAAAGGATATTTTGGAAAATAATAAGTTTTCTTTTGAAAGAGTAGAAAATCTTTTATTGAAAATTTATAAATTAGTAAATCAAGAGAAAAATATTGAAAATGCAGTAAGACATTTTTCCAAAGAGATTTTTACAAGTTTATCCACAGCTAAAGAGTTTTATCCTATTCTTGAAAAAGAGTTAGATGAATATGAAATTTCTAAAAGTTTAAAAGATTCATATTGTAAAAATAAGTACTTTAAAAAGTTAGTAGATGACCTTATAAAATATAATTTAGCTTATGTGGAAAAAAACTACAAACAAAAAACTATAGAAAGTATAATTCTTCATAAAGAGTATACAAAACTAGAGGCTTTTTGGTACTTAAACTTAGATTATAATAACGGTTATCAAGTTAGTGGATATACTTTTTTTGAAAATACAAAAACAGTTATAATCTTTATAACTTTAGATGACTCAACTTCATTTACAAGTTATGATAATGTTATTTTAGATAAACAAAGATTTAAATGGTTTTCTCAAAACTCTAAATATTTAAATAAAAATGGAGAAAGAACCAAAGAGGGTAAAATAGCAGATGGTTATTATACAGTTCAAACTTTTATAAAAAAACAAGCAGGAGATAACTTTTACTATATGGGAGAAGTTGAAAAGACCTTAGAAGCTAAAGAGATAAAGATTGATAAAGGTAATAAAATTGTAAAT
>NZ_CAMQYW010000185.1 GCF_947039425.1 uncultured Cetobacterium sp.
ATGCAAGATAGGGGGAAACGTGAAAATAAAACTTTTAGAAAATATGCTAAACGAATTATCTAACGGAATTATAGTATTAAATTTAAAAAGAGAGGTAATATTTGTAAATAAGATTACAAAGGAATATTTTACTGGAAATTTAGGGGAAATTTTAGGTAATTATTTAAAGTGTGAATATACAGTAAAGGAAAAGACAGATTGTCAAAAGTCTACTAATTGTAAAAAATGTTTATTAAATAAATCTTTAGAAATTGCAATGAAGACTAAAAACATACAAATATTAACTGATGTAAAATTTAGTTTTGGAGAAAAAGAGAAATTTTTATCGTGTAAAATTAATTATTTAAAAGATGAAGAGATATTTATTGTAGAATTAATAAATTTATCTAAAACAGATGAAGAAATAACATTTTTATCAAAGGCATTTGATAAATCGAGAGATATTATTTTTTTTAAAAATGGAAGTTTGCAATATGAATATATAAATCAGTATGGAGTAGATCTTTTTAAAATGGAAAAAAGTGATATTTTAGGAAGAAAAGATAGTGATTTAATGCCTAAAGAAAACTCTGAAAAATGTTTAGGTGGAGATTTAGAAACTTTAAAAGATGGAAAATCATATAATATAGAATCAATTTGTGGAAGACTTTTTAAGATAGAAAAAGAGTTTTTAAATGGTGGAATACTAGGAGTAGCAAGAGATATTACTGATGAAATAGAGGCAACTCAAAGTGCTGAAATGGATACATTAACAGGATTATATAATAGACGGAAATTTATGAAAGTGATAGATAAAATATATAATGAAAAAATATATAGAAAAGAGTTTTATTTAGCACTTTTAGATTTAGATGATTTAAGAGAATTAAATAATAAGTATGGGCATTTAAAAGGTGATGAATACCTTGCTAATGTGGGAGGAATTTTAAATGATTATCCAGAGGGAATGTTTTTTAGACTAGGTGGAGATGAGTTTGTAGGGCTCATTCCTAGAGATAAAAAAAATGTAGAATTTATGTTTAAAAGCATTTTTAATAGAATAAATTCTAAAAAATATACTCCAAAACTGTCTCTTAGTGTTGGAATAAAGAAGCTAGATTTAGATGAAAGTTATTTAGAAAATTTTTCAAAGGTAGATAAACTTTTATATGAGGTAAAAAGAAATGGAAAAAATAGTTTTATTTTAGAATAAAAATAGTTTAAGGAGGTTTAAATGAAATATTTATTTTTAAATTATCCAAAATGTTCAACATGTATAAAAGCAAGAAAATGGCTAGAGGCAAATGGAATAGATTTTGAATCTAGACATATTGTTGAAAATAATCCAACAAAAGAGGAACTGAGAGAGTACATAAAAAAAAGCGGAATGCCTATAAAAAAATTCTTTAATACAAGCGGAATTTTATATAGAGAAATGAATTTAAAAGAGAAAGTTGCAGAAGGAAATACTGAAGAGTTGCTGGACATTTTAGCATCAAATGGAATGATAGTAAAAAGACCACTATTAATAGGTGAAAGTACTGTATTAATAGGCTTTAAAGAGGCTGAATGGGAGAAAATAAAATAGTAAAAAAAGAAAAAAATAATATTGACAGAGAATAAAAATTGTGGTACTATATTTATGTAACAACGACACGAAAGGTCGTCAATGTTGCTCCGTTCGTTCAACGGTTAGGACAATAGATTTTCACTCTATAAACAGGGGTTCGATTCCCCTACGGAGTACCACTTGGAAGCATAGCTCAGTTGGGAGAGCACCTGCCTTACAAGCAGGGGGTCACTGGTTCAAGTCCAGTTGTTTCCACCATATAAGAATTTTAAAGCACATGAAAATGTGCTTTTTTTTATTTTTTGAAAAAATTAAAATGATGTTAAAAAATGGGATTTATAAAAAAAATTAAAATTTTTTAAAGAATTTAATATTAAAATTAAGAGCAAAAGTACTTAAAAAATACTACCATCAATTAGAATGACTTTTCCTTATAGTAACTATTGATAAAATAAATACAGACATTATAAAAATATATTTTTATATTTAGTGAAAATAAAATATATTGTACAGAAATATAAAAAAGGGGGAGAGGAAATGAAAAAATATTTAAGTTATTTACTTATGTTGTTACTATCTGTAATTACATTTGGAAAAAGTGATTATCATGTTGGAATAATTACAGGAACAGTATCTCAATCAGAGGATGGACTTCGTGGGGCAGAGGAAGTTATAAAAAAATATGGTTCAGCTGATAAAGGGGGAGAGATTGTTCATATAACTTTCCCAGATAATTTTATGCAAGAGATGGAAACAACAATATCTCAAATGGTAAGTTTAGCTGATGATCCTAAGATGAAGGCGATAGTTATAGCTGAAGCTATTCCAGGAACAGTTGAAGCCTTTAGAAGAATAAGAGAAAAGAGATGATATTTATTTAATTGCCAATTCTCCACATGAGGATCCAGAGATGATCTCTGAAGTGGCTGATTTAGTAACAAACCCAGATAGTATAGCAAGAGGTTATTTAATAGTTAAGGCTGCAAAAGATATGGGAGCTAAAAAATTTATGCACATATCTTTTCCAAGACATCTAAGCTATGAGCTTTTATCTAAGAGAAAAAATATAATGGCTGAAGCCTCAAAAGATTTAGGAATGGAGTTTATTGATATGACTGCACCTGATCCAGTAAGTGATGTTGGGGTAGCAGGAGCTCAACAATATATTTTAGAGCAAATGCCAAGTTGGCTTAAGAAATATGGAAAAGAGACAGCTTTCTTTGCAACAAATGATGCACATACTGAACCGCTATTAAAGAGGGTTTCTGAACTTGGAGGTTATTTTGTAGAAGCTGATTTGCCAAGTCCAACTATGGGTTACCCTGGAGCTCTTGGAATTCAATTTGATGAGTCTGAAAAAGGAAATTGGCCTAAGATTCTTGAAAAGGTGGAGAAAAGTGTAGTTGCTAAAAATGCAGGTGGAAGAATGGGAACTTGGTCTTACTCATATAATTTTGCAATAACATCTGCTTTAGTGGATCATGCAAAAGGGGCTGTGGAAGAAAAAGTTGAAATAGATGATTTTGACAGTTTAATAGAGACTCTTTCTAAAAATACTCCAGGTTCAAAATGGAATGGAAGTAATTATACAGATGTAAGAGGAATAGAAAAAGAGCATTTCTATTTACTGTATCAAGATACATATGTATTTGGAAAGGGATACTTAAAAATGACAGAGCAAGAAGTTCCAGAAAAGTATTTCACTATAAAATAGATGGAAATATGGACCACTAGCAACAAAATGCTAGTGGTCCATTTTATAAAAGGGGTGGGAATATGGGAAATATATTACTAAAAATGATAGGAGTATCAAAAAGTTTTGGAGAGAATACAGTTTTAAAGGACATTAACTTAACTATAAAAAAAGGAGAAATAATAGGATTAGTTGGAGAAAATGGAGCTGGTAAATCAACTCTTATGAAGATAATTTTTGGAATGTCTGTTATAAATGAAACAGGTGGATATAGTGGAGAGATGATATTCAATAATGAAAGGGTTAATTTTAAGTCTTCATTTGATGCTTTAAATGCGGGGATAGGAATGGTTCATCAGGAGTTTTCACTTATCCCAGGATTTAAAGCTTCAGAAAATATTGTTTTAAATAGAGAGAGTTTAAATAGATCTTTTTTACAAGATATTTTTGGAGAGAGAATTAATTCATTAAATAAAGAAAAGATGGATGAGAGAGCAAAAAGAGCAATAGGTCATTTGGAAGTCCAGTTAGATATTAATACAAAGGTGTCTCATATGTCAGTTGCTCAAATGCAGTTTACAGAAATTGCAAGGGAGATTGAAAGAGAGGAGACAAAACTTTTAGTATTGGATGAACCAACAGCAGTTCTAACAGAAACAGAAGCTGAAATTCTTTTAAAGACTATGAGAAGATTATCAGAAAAGGGAATAGCTATAATCTTTATAACTCATAGATTAGAAGAGATTATGAATGTATCTGATAGAGTTG
>NZ_CAMQYW010000186.1 GCF_947039425.1 uncultured Cetobacterium sp.
CATTGTTTTCAATTTTGTTAATAAAGAAAAAAAAGGTAAACCAAGCTTATTAGCTCGATTCACCTTTAGGTTTTATTTCATTAGGAAAGCATTTCTTTCTGCTACTATATCAGTTCTTCTTTTAAGTTGATACGAAGCATACAAATCTCCGTCTTCAGCTTTTATTATAAATCTAACAAATATAGCAACATCTAAATCTTTCTCCATAACTACATCATATACATTACCGTCAATTCCAGTTTCAGTAGGAGTTACATCTTCTGCAATCATTCTTAAGTATTTTATTGTAGTAGCTATTTTAGTTTTAGTAACCATTTTAACTGTACCATTTTGTTGGTAAGTCATTCTAGTTTCTTCAACACATTTACCTCTTTTGATTTCAGCTCTGAATATAAGCCAATCTTCTGAGAAATATTTATACATATAATCAGCTACACTTTGTTCATTAGTATCATCTAAGTCAAATACTCTATTCATATTTCTTGTTTCAAATTTTGGTTCAACCTTTGACTCGATAATGCTTTTAGGTTTATCTGACGTTTTAGTTACACTTTTAGGATTGTCTATTTTCTCAGCTTCCTTTAATACAAACTCTAATGCTTCGTCTGCAGAACTTTTAATTTCTTCTACAGTTTCTTCAACGACTTCTTTTTTCTTTAAGTTTTTAGATAAGTCTAATTTCCCTGTTGCTTTAACTTCTTCTATCATTTCTGGAGTTGGGTCATAAACACCATTCATTTCCAATACTGTCACTATCATTAATTCATCTGTGTAGTTTACTTCTATAACATTCATTTCATATTCTCCTTTGAGGGGATATTAATCCCTTTTTATTTTTTATTTTATTTTGTTTAAAAACATATCTAATGGTACTTGGCTATACGAACCTTTTTCTATTCCTACGAAGTTCATAGCTTGTGATATCTTACAATGGTCTAACATAAAAGATATT
This sequence comes from uncultured Cetobacterium sp., assembly GCF_947039425.1. Taxonomy (GTDB): domain Bacteria; phylum Fusobacteriota; class Fusobacteriia; order Fusobacteriales; family Fusobacteriaceae; genus Cetobacterium_A. The sequence goes on from NZ_CAMQYW010000186.1 coordinate 953, forward strand.
GATTGAGCCATATTAGCAAACCCATTCTTTCTATACATTTCTAGGAAAGTTCCATAATAGAAAAGGTTTTGTGGTTTTATCTTTAGAGAGTATACAGCTGAGTGGTAAGCATCTTCGTATATATCACAATATATTCCAACAGTATCTATAAGCATTACTTCTCCATTAACTTTCACTTCTAACTTAACTCTAATAGCTTCGTTATCAGAGAATTGAAATAAGAAATGTATTTTATCGAAGTCTTCTTCTAACACACCTTTAGATGAATATTCTCTTGGTGGAAGAACAACAATCTTATCTTCTATATCTCCATTTTCTTTAGTAGCTTTCATATTTATTATTGAAGTTGCACCTTTAACTCTTACAACTTCCTTATCTCCAGCCTGTATGAATATTTTATGAGCTACATAATTTGCTTTACATTCTTTAGATTTTTCATAAGTTAATTGAGATACATATTCATCATAAGCACCTTTAGATGCTAGACAGTTTCCTAAACCATTCATAGGTGTATTAGTTCCTGGTACAGTTATCTCTGCTGGTACAACTAACACTCTTTTGTGATTAGGTTTGTTATATTTAAAGTTCTTTACAAGTTGGTTAGCTGATATATCGAACTTAGCTTTCTTTCCAAAGAACGGTTTAGACTCTCCTATTTTAGAGTTAGGTAGTAATCTTCCACAACTAGCATTAACACCATTTTGTGATAATGAAGATACTCTAATTTGTTTAGCTACTTTTGGATTAGACTTAATTACTTGTAACCAATCCCAATCCTGTGTGTCACCCCATACTACATTAATAGGGAAACCGTCTTTATGTTGAGGGAAATCTACATATTCACAACTCCCAATCCAAGATAGAGCTTTTATAACTTTAGTATAATTTTCTTTAGCCTCTATTGTTTCCTCTATCTTCCACTGTTTCTCAGATAATATTTTAGTGAAAGATTTAATTTCTTTTCTTTGTACTGATTCTATATAAGACTCTAAAGCCTCTTGATTAGTAGAAATCCAAGCTAATTCACCTTCATCAGATAGACACACTCTACCGTCTATAACATAAGATAATTCAAATTTAGCATTAGCATAAACTCCAACATTGCTATCTTCTACAGGGAAGTATAACGGTTTAATCGAACCTGTTGCCAACTGAACTATAATAGCTTTAGCAATTGGTTGATTTTCAAAACTTACAAGTCTTGCTGTTATAAATCCTGCTGATGATAAATCCATTCTTGTCATTTTAGAAACTACATCAATATCATCTATTACTTCAGCAGTTGAAATAACAAATTTAGGCGATACTTGTTTTTGTGCTTTTCTAGTTACAAGTATTTCATGTGATATAGCTGATACAGGTCTATTGTTGAAGTATGTTGGCATACTTAAAGGTCCAAACACTGGTGAATCATCATTCTTTGGATTCATTTCTTTTCCAGCAAAATTTCCAGTTTTCTTTAATTCATTTATTCTATTTAGTAAATTGTTTTTCATTTTATTTCTCCTTGTGGGGACTCTTTCCCTTATTTTTATTTTTTTATTTTTTAAAGTGTTTATTATATTGTGTAGTTAAATCTAAGACTGAAGAAGTAGCTTTCCATTTCATCCTTATTATCAAAAGACTTTATTGTTTGAACAAAACCATTATCATTCTTAGTTACTTGTAATCTATAATCTTTATCATCATATTTACAGAAAAAGAACTCTAATCCCATACTTGTTTTTTCACTAGCATACATACCTATTGTGTCTATTTTATAATTAACTCTCATTTTGAAACCTCCTGTGAGGGGACTATTAATCCCCTTTTATTTTTGTTTTTTTTTATTTATATTATGAATTTATTATTGCTGTTAATTCTTCAAGTAGTCTTTCTGTTTCTCTATCAGAAGAACTTTTACTTGATTTAGGATTAGCATATATAGAAGGCTTAACTCCTTTATAGTTGTTAACTAATTCAAAAGCTTCTTTTTGAGATATATCCATTAATGTAGCTATTGTTCTAACAGCAACTATTTGATTTTCAGAAACCTTTTCAAATAGAAGAATTGTATCTTTAGTAAGTTGGTCAATCTTACCACTTCTAATATCTTCTAATATGTTCTTAGCTTGTACTGGCACTTGTGATAACCAAGACTTTTTATGTACTAAATCACAAGTAATATCTTCGTTGTTGGTAATCATATTAACCACAAGATTTCTTTCTACAGCTCCAAAACTACCTGTTACAGATTGAGTTATCTTCTTAGCCTTAGCTTGTTCAGAAGCCGTTTTATCTAATTTAGACATATCTGTTACACTGTAATCAGTTAAGTATTGGCAACTCATATCCATTAAGTTATCTAGTCTATCTTCGCTTATTGTGTAACCTACCGATGATCCAATGTTTATATCAGCAGATGTTAAGAACTCTTGTAAATCAGTTACATCTGAAAACTCTAATGTTTCTAAGAATTTACCCCATGATGTTGAATGAGCATCACCGTCACCGTCACCATAATAAGCTAACGATACTGCTGTACTTACCCTTATAGACATATCATCTGTATATCCAACAACTTTGAATTTCATTATTATAGTTGTAACTGGGTGTCTAGCATTAACAACAGTATCTCCAATCTCAGGATAGTTGAACTTTTCAGCACCTTTTAAACCTTTGGGATTAGGTATCATTATTTCATCATCAGCTAACGAACTATCGGGAATGAATAAGCTATATACACCATTATTTATTTGGCTATCTTTTGCATATCTATTGAAAGCTTTACTCCCATTTAACGATTCTCTAACAGACTTTTTAGCTTTGTTTACTGATTCTTCTAATCTAGATTTTTGATTAGCTATTTGTTGTTGAGTCTTCTCAAGTTTATCATCTTGATTAGCTGATTTTTCTTTAGACATTCTAGTTATAAGGAACTTTAATATTTCCATTGTAGTAACGGCCTCTATTAAGTTTGCTATTACGTTATCCCCTATAGATCGGAAGAGCGTCGTGTAGGGAAAGAGTGTACGTCCTGG
>NZ_CAMQYW010000187.1 GCF_947039425.1 uncultured Cetobacterium sp.
TTTTCCTCTGCTCTTGTAATAGCAACATAGCAAAGTCTTCTTTCCTCTTCTAGCTCCTCAGGTTTAAATAGCACCTTCTTACTTCCTGGGAATATATCATCCTCTACTCCTGTTAAGAATACAATAGGAAACTCAAGACCCTTTGAATTATGAATTGTCATTAATTTAATATAATCCTCTTCACCTTCTAAGGTATCTGTAGCACTAACTAAAGACATATTTTCTAAATATTCTCTTAAAGAAAGAAAGTCCACCGTCTTCTCTAATTCTACAATAGAATTTCTAAGTTCCTCTATATTTTCTATTCTTCCCTCTGCTTCTACACCATAAGTATTATTAAGATAACTATAATATCCTACTGATTTTATTAGTTCATCAAATAATTCACTAACACTACTTTCATTGGATATTTCAATTAATTCGTTCAACATTGTTGAAAGCTCATCTAAGGCCACTTTAACACCAGCTGTTAATCCAGGTATCTCTTGTCCTTTTCCTATAGCCTCAAACATTGTAACCTCATTATCTTGAGCATAATTTCTTATTTTTTCTATACTTTTATCTCCTAATTTTCTTTTAGGAACATTTATTATTCTATTTAAATTAACTGTATCTTGAGGATTATTTATAACTGTTAAATAAGCTATTATATCTTTAACTTCTGCTCTTTGATAAAATTGCATTCCTCCAAATACCTTATATGGAATATTATATTTTAAAAATCCCTCTTCAAAGACTCTTGACTGAGCGTTTGTTCTATATAAAATTGTAAAATCTTTATAACTTTTTCCAAAGGCTTTTCTTTTTACTATTTCTTCTATAACAAAGTTAGCTTCATCTCTTCCATCATAACACTCTTTTAAAGTGATAAGTTCTCCTTGAGATTTTTTTGTCCAAAGCTTTTTATCTTTAGAAGTTTTATTATTTTTTATAACTTCATTTGCTGCTTCTAAAATAGCAGATGTAGATCTATAATTTTCTTCTAATTTTACAATTAGAGCATCTTTATAATCTTTTTCAAAATCTAAAATATTTTTTATATTAGCTCCTCTAAATCCATAAATACTTTGATTTTCATCTCCCACAACACATAAATTTCTATACTTACTTGCTATTTTACTAACGATGTTATATTGAATATTATTTGTATCTTGATACTCGTCTACCATAATATATCTAAATTTTTCTTGTAATCTTTCTAGTACTTCTGGAATTTCTAAAATTCTATATAAATTAACTAAAATATCAGAAAAATCCATTCCATTATTCACTTTTAAAACTGAATTATATTTTTGATAACATTCATATATAATTTTATGGTTCATATCAAATTTATTGTTTTGCTCATAATCAGATGGAGTTACTCCATTTTCTTTTAACTTCGATATTATAGAAACTACCATTCCCTCTGTTAAATTTTTATCTTTAACAGCAAACTCTTTCATTATATTTCTTATTATTCTCTTTTGATCATCTGTATCATATATTGTAAAGTTTGGAGCATATCCTAGTTTTTCACCATATACCCTCAACAATCTCACACCAAAAGAGTGAAATGTTGATATCATAGCTTTATGAGCATCATCACCAATTAAACTTACTACTCTTTCTCTCATCTCTTTAGCAGCTTTATTAGTAAAAGTAACTGCTAATATCTTATATGGAGATATTCCTTTTTCTTGGATCATATGCGCTATTCTATATGTTATTGTTCTTGTTTTTCCAGATCCTGCTCCTGCTAATATTAAAAGAGGACCATCTATTTTTGCTGCAGCTTCTCTCTGCTTGCTATTTAACTTGTCTAATATACTCATTTTTTCTCCTTTGAAATTATACCATATAATTATATAACTATTCAAATAAAATACCCGATTTTCCATAGTTTTTTGGATGTCATCGGGTATGATTAATAACTATTTTTTAATTTAATAATTTATTTTTCTTCTTTTGATCTTTCAATAAAAAATGTGAATATATTTACTAAAACATAATAAGAAGTTACTATAAACATACTATATTTTAATGTCACTATTAATATTAATAAAAATGGAATTATAAGTTTTTTAGGTACAAATGCAAAAACTTTATCTGGCGTTTTAAATGGAACAGTACTAACCATTAATATTCCTGATAGTAATGTTAATCCCACAAAAAATTCAACTGAAAAAAGATCTACTCCTAAAGTATTCTCAACAGAATATACAAATAATAAGTATGAACAAATTACAGATGCTCCTGAAGGAATTGGCATTCCACTAAAGTCATCTTTTTCACTTGATGCTGTTGTTACTATATTAAACTTAACCAATCTCATTACTCCACATAAAGCATATATAAATGATATTGGTATTACAAAGCTATGTACATTAGGCATATTTGATTTTCCTAAAACAGAATATACAAGTATTGCTGGAGCCAATCCAAAAGATATTGCATCGCAAAAGGAATCAAACTCTTTTCCAAATTCACTAAATGCGTCTAACTTTCTTGCTGTCTTCCCATCTAACCCGTCACAAACCATTGCTAGGATAATAAACCATATGGCTTTAGAAAAATCTCCAGCTATTGAAGCTGTGATACTTAGATATCCTAAAAACATATTTGCTGCTGTAATCGCATTAGGTGCAATATACTTTCTTTCTACCATCTTTAATCATCTCCCTATTTTTACAAATCTATTTGATTTTATCACATATATCATATAAAATCAATATACGTATCCTTTAAAACTACAATCAAAAGAAAGAGAGTGTATTATGAATAAAACTTATTTTTTTAACACATTTCAAAAAGAGGACAGTTTTTTAATTGCTCCTATTTGGGATGATATTCAACTTTGTTTGAGTATTGATTACCCTATTTATGGGAATATTTTTTTCCCACCATCTATTTGGAGTAAGATAGAATCTATGTCAGATTCACTAAAATTAAATATCAAAACTATTGGAACTAGCGATTTTTCTGAGAAAAAAATGATTATTTTTTTTCCAACAAATTTTGAAACTGAAAATTTAATTTCAAATGTAGTACACTTTAAAATTGTTGGTACAAATAAATTTAAAATTTTACAACACAAAGATTTTTTAGGAACTATTATGAGTTTAGGTTTAAAAAGAGAGTTTTTAGGAGATATTATTGTTAAAGATAATATTGCATATGGTATTACTACTAAAGATATTTTTAATATTATTGAGTCAATTGAACAAGTTAATAAAATTTCTGTAAAAGTAGAACTTTGTAATAAAGAAAGTATTCCTAAACCTGAAATTAAAGAATCATCTTATACAACATCTTCTTTAAGACTTGACTCAATTATTTCATCTATCTTAAATACTTCTAGAAACATCAGTGTGAATCTCATTGAGACTGGTGATGTTTCCATTAACTACTCTATTGAAAGAAATAAAAGTCAAATTATATCTGAAAACTCTACAATTACTATTAAAAAACATGGAAAATTCTTTTTTAATAAAAATTTAGGAGAAAATAAAAAAGGTAAATTAAAAATTATCATACAGCAATTTATTTAAGGAGGAGATATGAAAACTATAAAAACAATTGATTCTTTAGGATCGATTTTATGTCACGATATTACAAAGATTGTTCCTGGTGAATTTAAAGGTGTGGCTTTTAAAAAAGGTCATATTATAAAAGAAGAAGATATTCCTGAACTTTTAAAATTAGGAAAAGATAATCTTTATGTATGGGAATATAAAGAGGGATTCTTACATGAAAACGATGCTGCTATAAGAATTAAAAATCACACTGCTGGAAAAGGTCTTATTTTTTCAGATATTAAAGAAGGTAAAATTGATTTTATTTCTAAAGAAACTGGACTTCTTAAAGTTGATGCAAAGGAGCTATTTAAAATCAATTCATTAAGAGAGATTGTTATTGCTACTTTACAAAATAATACTCTTGTAAAAAAAGATACTAAGGTTGCTGG
>NZ_CAMQYW010000188.1 GCF_947039425.1 uncultured Cetobacterium sp.
AAAAGAGTATTAACTGTTCCACTTAATACAGGAAGGGATGTTTGAATTTTTCTCCAATCATTTCTATCTTCATAAAATCTATTTAATTTTTCATCATTGGAACTTTCTGGAAAATTTATTTCTATTTCAGAATTTTCCCAAGTTGATTCTTTTATAAAATTAAAATTAGAAATTAACTCTTTATTTACTAACTCTTCAAATGCCTTTTCAAGAGTTTTTATTGTTATAGAAAGAGTTCTTTTAACATATTTTAAAGGAATTCTTTTAATTAAATATATTGTATCTATTTTTAAATATAATCTATCAAATCTTAATTTTTCAATAAGCATATATATTGTTCTAGCTGTACTTGAATCTATATTTAAGAGAGTATTTCCATTATATACTAAATATCCTTTTTCAATAATATTTTTATAGAAATGGTCTGAAATATTAATTTCATAAATTTCTTTTATTCTTTTATCCAATATAATATCTCTATATTTTTTATTTTCTTTTAAAGAAAGAGTTATAACCTTCATAGAGAACATAGTTGTTATTATTTCCTCACCAAATACACCTTTTAAACTACTTGAATACAGAGTATTCTTAAAAGCATAATTTGTTGTAGCTAATCTAATTAGAGAGTTTTTTATAATTGAACTATAAGCTTTAGTATTCATCTTTAATTTATTTTTTAAATCAGAAAGAGTGACCATAAATTTTTGAGGCATCCCTCTTTCTTTCATAATTTGCATTAAGGCTATAAAAATCTTCTCTTCTCCTTCACCAGGAATATAATCTCCAGCACTAGGAGTCACTTTAATATATGTATCACGATTTCTATTAAAGAAATATGTGACAACTTGATTTACTTTTTTCTTAGTATTTTTAGAAAAAATTGGAGATTGAATCAAATTCATATCCATTCTAATTAACTCTTTATTTTTTATAAAATTTTCATCAACAAAGATATTTTCCTCTATATATTCTGTTGGAGGAGTATCAATAATTTCATCTTCAAACCAACTGTTATTTTCTATTTTTTTTAACACTATACTCCTCCCAAATAAAAGTTTATATTATGCAAATTAGTTAGGGGTAAAAAACTTTTTTTATCTAAAACTAACCCTAGTTAATTTGTATTTTTATATAATATCTGCTTTTTCTTAAAAAATCAACAACTTTTTTAAGAAAAACTAACCCTAGTTAATTTGTATTGGCAAAACTAACCCTAATATGTTTGTATTTTATAAAGTAACCCTAGTTAATTTAGCAGATAGCCCTAGTTAATTTGTAAAGTAACCCTAGTTAATTTGCATCTAATTTTTGCTATATAAACCCAATAAAATCAAGGGCTAAAATGGTGTTTTTTGTCGTTTTTTTTTGTACATAACAATATAAACAATATAACAACTATATACAATGTATCAATAATAATAAACTTTAAATATTTCCCCATTTTCATATAATAAATTATAAATATTAATCAAGTTTCATTTAAAATTATAAAAAGCTTTACAAATGTTTTTAAATAGTATATACTTAATCATAAGTAGTTAGTTATATGAGTTTTAATTTCAGATTGTAATAAACAGGTATATTTTAGGAAGTATCTTAGAAAACCTTCTTATTTTGAGAAAAAATTAAAAATTTGTAAAATTATTGCAAATTAAAATAATGGAGGTATCTATATGAAAGGTACAGTAAAATGGTTTAATGATGATAAAGGGTTTGGTTTTATAACAGCTGAAGATGGGAAAGATGTTTTTGCACACTTCTCTCAAATTCAAACAGAAGGATTTAAGAAATTAACAGAAGGAGACAATGTTACTTTTGATATTACTCAAGGTGATAAAGGTCCTCAAGCTTCAAATATCGTAACAGTTAGATAATTAATTTAGTCAAAGCATAATTGCTTTGACTTTTTTTTATTATCTTGTTCTCCTGTAAATACAGCCCATGTATAAAGTGATATTCCGTAGATGTCTTTCTCTCCATCAATCATTTCATTTACATTTTTCTTTTTTAAGTTTTCTATTTGCTCATTTATTCTTTCCCTATAATTTTTTAAATATAAAGTTTGCATTTTATATTAAATAGGTGTATAACAAAGAAATCTAGAGTCAACAAAATTTAATATTAAATATAAAAAGTGGGTGAATTTTTATGAATAGAAATAGATTATTTCTTATATTATTTATTTTAGGAGCATTTTTATTTATCTACCTATCATATTATTTTAATACCTCTATTTCTGAGACTGAAAGTGCTGATTCAATAAAACAAGCACTTAGTCTATAATTTTTTATAAAAACAAAAAGAGCAAGAAGTTCAAATACTTCTTGCTCTTTTTCTGTTATATTCCTTAAAAAACTTTAAAATAAATTTATGTTCTTTATTATCTCCTCTGTTTCTTCATCAATATAAAGATCTTCTATAACTTGTTCAGCCCAAGAGTACTTTTTAGCCATCTCTCTAAGCAAAACAATAGAAAATCCTTTAACCATTGGAACTTCACTCCAAATGGAATTAGTTAAAAATCTAAAATCATTCTCTTTAGCTTTTTTTATTCTATCAATTTTATCTCTACACTCATCACAGATAAAAATACATCTTTCTATTTCTGGATCTCCTTTTACAGGTGGTACTTCATAAACACTTAAACTTACTCCAGTAGCCTCACAAAGCTCACATTTTGATTTAGCACGTCTTGTTAGCTCTCTACCAAAACTATTCACCTTATTTTTTCTTTCAATATGTTCGTCATAACCTTTTGCCATTTCTTTTCTCCTTTTATAAATTTATGTATCTATTTTTTTAATACTTTTATTTAATATTTAGCTTTCTCAATAAATAGATCAAATACTTTTTTCATATTCTTATTTCCTCTTGCTATCATCATTTCAGGATGCCATTGAACTCCCATATAAAAACAGTTTTCTTTAGATTCAATAGCTTCAATTATCCCATCAGAAGTTTCTCCTGTAATTTCAAATCCTTTTCCTAAATCCTTAATACTTTGATGATGAAAAGAGTTTGTCATAATAGACGGTCCAAATACCTTGCTATCGGGCATAGAAGCTTATTTTTCACTTAAAAAAAACATTTAAAATTTGCATTCCTCTACATACTCCTAATATTGGTTTATTTGTTTTAGTAAAATATTTAAGTAAAAGAAGTTCGTAGGTATCACGTTCTGGAGAAATTATACCATTTTTTTCTTGAAAATCCTCTCCATATAAAAGAGGATTAAGATCAGCTCCTCCAGAAAGAATTAGTCCATCAAGAAGTTCAATATGTGATTTTATTATATCTTCATTATCAGTAACGGGGAGAATAATAGGAATACCTCCACTTGAAATAATAGCTTTTGAATAGTCAATACTTACAGTTGATCTATAGTAGTTTCTAAGTCCCTCTTCTTTTTCATGAGCAGAGGTAATTCCAATAATTGGTTTTTTCATATGCTCTCTCCCTAATTCTTTATTTAACATTTTTCAGATCTTTTTATCTATTTATAAATTTTATATAATGAAATATATTATATAATTTATTTTACTATAATTCAAATTATTATAATTTATTTATAATTCTATAAGAAGAAGGAATTTTAGTAGACATAATAACAACAACTGTTTCTGAAAAAAATATAATTTGAACCATTGATACAACAGCAGTTAAAAGAGATACAACTTTAGGTAAAACAAAATAACCATCATCTAGACTTGCACATATTTCTTTTCCTAGATTAATTAAGACTAAGTGCATAGAAAAGTAATCCTAAAAAGTTAACTCAAAGCCAGATAAATGAGAGAATAGCATCCTCTCTTTAGGCTAATCTTTATAAAGTTGACTTTTTTAATAATTTTCTTTCAATTCTTTTATTAATTAATGTTATATATTCATAATGAGGCATATT
>NZ_CAMQYW010000189.1 GCF_947039425.1 uncultured Cetobacterium sp.
TATGTAGAAAGTTTAGTTAAATCTGTAACAAATCCAAGATCTGCTGAGCCAAAAATAGGAGCTGATTTATCTTTATTTACAGCAATAATATATTCTGATTCTTCCATTCCAGCTAAATGCTGAATAGCTCCAGAAATACCAAAGGCAAAATAAACATCAGGTCTTACAGTTTTTCCAGTTTGACCAACTTGTCTATCATGTCCAATTATACCAGCATCAACAAGAGCTCTTGAAGCTGATGCTACTCCGCCTAATTCACTAGCAAGAAGTTCTAAATTGTTAAATCCTTGAGAGTTACCAACACCTCTACCACCAGAAACTAAAATATTTGCTTCAGTTATATCCACTTTTGCTTTAGTTTCTTTAACAATATCTAAAATTTTAACTTTCATTTTTGACAAATCAAAATCTATTTTAAAATCAATAATTTCTCCTTTGTTGTCATTGTTTTTAATCTCTTTTTTCATTACACCAGGTCTAACTGTAGACATTTGAGGTCTGTGATCAGGACAGATAATAGTAGCCATAAGATTTCCACCAAAGGCAGGTCTTGTCATTAGCAGTTCTTTTGCTTCACCGATCTCAAGCATAGTACAATCTGCTGTTAATCCAGTTTCAAGTCTTGATGATATTCTAGGGCCTAAATCCCTTCCTAAAGTTGTAGCTCCAATAAGCACAATTTCTGGTTTAGTTTCTTTTATGATTTTAGAAAAAGCTTGAGTATATGCTTCAGTATCATAAAACTCTAATTCTTTAGAATCAACAACAATAACTTTATCAGCACCATAAGCTATTAAATCATTAGATAGATTTGATATATTATGTCCTAAAAGAACAGCACAAACTTTTTCATTTAAAGATTTGGCTAACTCTTTACCTTTTCCAATAAGTTCTAAGCCGACATTTTGTAACACTCCTTCTCTTTGTTCTGCAAAGACAAGTATACCTTTATATTCGTTTAAATTCATGATAATCTCCTCTTAGTTAAAATTTTAGATTATAAATTTTTCTTTTAATTTTTCTACTATAATTTTAGCTGCTTCTTGTGGATCAACTTCATAAAGTTGCCCTGCAGACTTGGCTCCTTTAGTAAATGATTTTCTAACTTTAGTTGGAGAACCATTAAGTCCTAATTTATCAGGGTCAACAGTTGAAAGTTTATCAACTCCCCAAATTTCAATTTCTTTATCATAAGCTGTAACAATATCTTTAACATTCATATATCTTGGACTGTTAGCCTCAGCTAAAATAGTCATAAGACATGGAGTTTCAACTTGCAACAACATATATCCTTCTTCTGTAGCTCTTTTAACATTAAATGTATTTTCTTTAATGTATTCAATTTGATTTACATATGTAATTTGAGGAATATTTAAAAACTCAGCAATTTGAGGCCCAACTTGAGCCGTATCTCCATCAATAGCTTGTCTTCCTGCAATAATCAGATCATAATTTAACTCTTTTAAAGCAGCAGATAAAGCGTGAGATGTAGCTAAAGTATCAGCTCCAGCAAATTTTCTATCAGTTAAAAGAATAGCTCTATCTACACCCATGGCAATAGCTTCTCTAAGAGCAGCTTCAGCTTGTGGTGGTCCCATTGTAATAACAGTAATATGTGCTCCATGAATATCTTTTAATTTTAAAGCTTCTTCAAGTCCACCTTTATCGTCAGGGTTAATAATACTTGGTACTCCATCTCTAATTAATGTTCCTTTTACAGGATCAAGTCTAATCTCAGTAGTATCTGGAACTTGTTTAATACATACAACTATATTCATTTTAATGCTCCTCCTTAGTTTACTTTAGTAGTGATCCAGCAATAACCATTCTTTGAACTTCAGATGTTCCTTCATAAATTTCAGTTATTTTAGCATCTCTCATCATTCTTTCAACAGGGTACTCTCTTGTATATCCATATCCTCCATGAAGTTGAACAGCTTTTGTTGTTACTTCCATTGCACTTTCAGCAGCAAATAGTTTTGCAGTGGCAGCTTCTAAAGAGTAATTTTCTTTATTTTCTTTTTTCCAAGCTGCTTTATATACTAAATTTTTAGAAGCTTCAACTTTAGCATACATATCTGCAAGTTGGAATTGAGTATTTTGAAATTGAGAAATAGCTCTTCCAAATTGCTTTCTTTCTTTAACATATTTTATAGTTTCAGCAAGAGCTCCACCAGCAATACCTAGAGCTTGAGCAGCAATACCAATTCTTCCACCATCTAAAGTCATCATTGCAATTTTAAATCCTTTTCCAATAGCTCCTAAAAGATTATCTTTTGGAATTCTACAATTTTCAAATATTAGTTCACAAGTTGCAGAACCTTTAATTCCAAGTTTTTTTTCTTTTTTTCCAACAGAGAATCCTGGAGTAGAAGCTTCAACTATAAAAGCCGAAATTCCTTTTAATCCTTTGCTTTTATCTGTCATGGCAAAAATTATATAAACATGAGCATAACCTGCATTCGTTATAAATATTTTAGAACCATTAAGAATCCATTGGTTACTTTCTTCATTAAAATATGCTGTTGTTTGTTGCCCAGCAGCATCAGTACCAGCATTTGGTTCAGTTAGTCCAAAAGCACCAATCCATTCACCAGTGGCCATTTTAGGAAGAAATCTTTCTTTTTGTTCATTAGTACCAAATTCTAATATAGGAGCAACACCTAAAGATGTATGAGCTGATAAAATAACACCAGTTGTTCCACATGCTTTTGATAACTCTTCAACAGCAGTTGTATACATAATTTGGTCTCCGCCAGCACCTCCATACTCAGTAGGGATTGTAATACCCATAAGACCAATTTTTTTCATTTTCTCCACTGTTTCAATGGGGAATCTTTCCTCCTCATCAATTTCACCAGCAAGAGGTTTAACTTCCTTTTCTGTAAAGGAAACTATCATATTTTTAAAAAGCTCTTGAGATTTGCTAAGTGTAAAATTCATTTAATTCCTCCTAACTTTTATTTTTTCATTAATGTAGCTTTACCAATAATAACTTCTTTACCATTTTGGTTAGTACATTTAGTATTTAAAATAACTCTATTTTTTTCAGGTATTAATTCAATAATTTCAACAGTTGCAGAAATAGTATCTTCAGCATAAACAGGAGCTAAAAATTTTAATTCTTGTGCCATATAAATACTACCTTCTCCAGGAAGTTTAGTACCAAGAACAGCAGAGATTAATCCAGCACTTAACATACCGTGAGCAATACGATGTTTAAACATAGTTGTTTTAGCATACTCTTCATTTGTATGGGCAGGATTATTATCCATAGAGATACCAGCATAAAGAATAATGTCAGTTTCAGTAATAGTTTTAGTAATAGTTTCACTCATTCCAATTTTTAAATCTGAATAGTTCATAATAGACCTCCATTAAATTTATTTTATATTTTTAAAAACAATAGCAGTTCCCATTCCTCCACCAATACATAAACTAGCTAAACCATAGTTAGAATCTCTTTTTTTCATTTCGTGTAATAGAGAAACGATTATTCTATTTCCACTAGCTCCAACAGGATGTCCAAGAGCAATAGCTCCCCCATTAACATTAGTTTTATCACTAAACCACTCAGTATCCACATTATGGATACTAGAAAGTTCTTTCATAACTCCAAGAGCTTGAGCTGCAAAAGCTTCGTTTAATTCTAAAAGATCAATATCTTTTAATGGAATATTAGCTTTTTCAAGAGCATTTCCAATAGCAGGAACAGGACCTAGTCCCATAAATAAAGGATCTACTCCCCCCTGACCAATAGCTATTAATTCAGCAATAGGTTCTAAATTATGTTCTCTAATAGCTTTTTCAGAAGCTAAAAGAAGAACACTTGCACCATCATTTATACCAGAAGAGTTTCCAGCAGTAACACTTCC
>NZ_CAMQYW010000190.1 GCF_947039425.1 uncultured Cetobacterium sp.
ATAAAAAATATGGAGGTTTTAGATAGAGATGTTGGAGATTATACAATTTTTAATGAAAATAACAAAAAGATTAATTTTTTACAAAAGAATTTTTTAAATGGTAAACTATTCTTAAATGTTCCAAATGGTAAATATTTCTTAAAGGGAGAATATGGAGATACTAAAGAGATATCTTTTCAGAAAAAAAATAGATGGGAAAGAATTGAAGTTAATTTTTTAGGAAATCCTTTTTCAAAAAAACAAGAAAATATTTTAAATATAATTACAGGAGCTTTAATTATTTTAAATTTATTCATGTTTAAAAGTGTTAAAAGTAGATTAAAAAAAGACAAAATTCTCTATTTCCTATTTTCAGTACTAATGGCAAAACTATTTTTTAGTTTTAGAAGTAGTTTTCAACCAGATATTTTTAGAATTGCTAGTTTTTTAATTACTAACATTTTTGGTTTTACCCTTATTTATTATATTCTAGAAAATATAATTGATAAAAAATACTCTTTTATAAGAAAATTTGTATATTCTCTTTTAAGTATTATTTATATCTATAATTTAACGTTATTAACAACAGTTACATCTCCACAAAATTATGCATATATATTAACTTATCATGAAGATTTCTTTTCTTTTTTAAGATTTTTTAATAAAAATATAGATATTTCAAAAATTATTTTTATACTCGCTCTATTTAAATTTTTTAATAAACAAAATAAACTAAATAAAGGTCAAATCTTATCTTGGTTGCCTGTAGGATTTGCATATTTTATAATAGTATTTTTTAATACTTTATTCCCTCATTTAAAAGAATTAAATTACTTCATAAAAACTATGGAATACTTATGCTTATATTGGGGAATAGTATTTTTAATTTTAAGAGTTTATAGAGCTGATTTAGATAGAGTTATCAGATATATTTTAGGTTTTTCTATGGCATATATTGCTCTATTCTTTTTTAAGACTTTATTAGAACCATTTATGATTCTAGGTACAATATTTATATTAGATTTTTACAGTTTAATTTTCAAAAACATTTTTTTAACTAAAAATGAAATACTTGAAAAAAGTTATAATAAACTTTCACTAGCTAGAAATAAAAAAGAGTTTGAAATACAACTTGAAAAAGAGATAAAAAAACACACTCAAATAAATAAAGTAACTGTTCATTTATTTAAAAATGATAATGAAAGAGAGAAAATTATATCTTATATTGAAAAAGATAAATTTATTAATAATAAATTCATTTTAGATAAAAATTATTCTTTTGGTTTAAGAATTGAATTTAATGGAAATCCTTGTATTGGAGTAATCTTAGTAGAAACATCAGAAAGTAAATTAACAATAGCAGATACAAACTATCTATTAGGTATTGTAGATATTACTTCTAATTTAGCCAGTGGATTAAGATTAATTTCTATTTGTGAGGGGTTGATATTAGATGATTAAAATTGGAGTTGATGCTAATTCAGATTTATTGACATTATTAAAAGAAACATTAGATTACAATTTTATACAAATATCCCCTGAAAACTCATTTGAATATAAAATAGTTATTTTAGATATTGAAATTAAAAATTTATCTGAAAAAATTAAAAATTTATCAAGTAAAGGATGTAATATTATTATATTATTAGGAAATAATAATATTAAAGAGATGAGAACTCTTTTAAAATCTAAATATGTTGATGACTGTATTCTAAGACAAGATATTTATAATATTGAAAATAGTATTGAAGATATTTTAGTTAAAAGAAACAACTTTACACAATTTTATTTAAAGGATACTTTTTACAAAGGAATTATTGAATTTTCAGAAGTTTTATATATTGATTATTGTAGAATCTCTAGAAAAACTAAATTTAATTTAACAAATAATAAATCATTTACATTAAAAAGAAATTTTTCAGATATTGAAGATTTTTTAGAAAATATTGATATATTCTTTAAATTGGAAAGAGGTCTAATTATAAATACGTCATTAATTAAATTTCTCGATTATAAAGAGGAACAAATAATTTTTAAAGACAACTCTGTCTTATATATAAGTAAAAGTAAAATGAAAGATTTAGAAGAGACAAATATTTTTTCTATAGGTAAATTAGTTTTAAGTTCATCAAATATATAATTTACACTAAATTTAGGATACTCCCATATAGATTTTAAGAGGCTTTTAAAAGCCCCTTAAAATCTATATCTAATCCTTGATATAACAATTATTATCATCACAAGTATAAAAAACTTCATTTTGAATCTCATCTTTATTAAAAAAAGCTATGTTATTTAATGTTACTTTTGCTATTTCTTTGACAGCCTCTTCAGTAAAAAATGCTTGATGGGATGTTATTAATACATTATTAAAACTCAATAAACGAGCTAAAATATCATCTTCTACAATATCATTTGAAAAATCTTCAAAGAAATATTCACTTTCTTCTTCATAAACGTCAAGAGCAGCAGCTCCAACTTTATGATCTTTTAAAGCTTCTACTAAATCAACAGAATCAATTAAAGCTCCTCTTCCTGTATTTATAATAGTAACTCCATCTTTCATTAAATTCATGCTACTTCTATTAATCATATATTTTGTTTCTGGTGTTAAAGGACAATTTAGAGATATAATATCTGATATTCTATATAGAGTATCTAAAGAAACATATTCAAATCCTAACTCTTGTGAAACCTTATTATCAGGATATTTATCATAAGCTATAATATTCATATTAAAACCTTTTAATATTCTAATTAAAATTTTAGCAATTCTTCCAGTTCCAATAATTCCAATAGTTTTATGCTCAAGATTAAATCCAAGTAATCCTTCTAAAGAAAAATTTCCCTCTCTTGTTCTAATATAAGCTTTATTTATTTTTCTATTTAAAGTTAAAAGTAAAGCAATTGTATATTCTGCAATAGCACTTGGAGAATATGCAGGAACCCTTACAATTTTTATCTTGTCTTTTGCATACTTAATATTAATATTATTATATCCAGAACATCTTAGAGCAATTAACTGAACTCCCATCTTAACTAACATATCAATAACATTTTTATCAATAGAATCATTAACAAAACAACAAACTACACTATACCCCTCTGCTAATTCTGCAGTTTCAAGATTTAATTTGTTCTCTAAAAATGTAATTTTAAAATCATGGTTTTCATTTTCTTTTAAAAAAAAATTTTTGTCGTATTTTTTAGTGTCATAAAATAATATTTTCATAATATTTCTCCTTTAAAATTATTTTACCCCTCATAAATCTATACTACAATAGTATCAACTTTTAATAAAAAAGGATATCTTTTTTGATATCCTTAATTGTTTTCATATGTTTTTGATTTAGTAATATTCATAACTTTATTGATGTCTAAGTTTTCTTCATAAGCACAATTTTTACAAATAAAGGATAATATATTATGATTTTCCTCATTTAAAAATCCACATGAACTACAAATATTGTTTAAATTTAAAGAATCTATATATTTTAAATTTATTCCATTCATTTTACATTTATATTCTAAAAGTTCATATAATTGAGAATAATTCCAATTTTTTAAAAAAAATAACTCTTTAATATTATGTTCATAATTTTTAAAAAATTCTAAATTAATCTGTTTACATCTTAACTTTATTGCATTTTTTATAATTTCAGAACTTAAAAAATGATTATAATTTTTTGTAAATCTTTTTTCTTTTTCTTTAAGTCTTTCTAAAGACTCCAATTTTCTTTTTTTACCTTTCCCACCTTTAATTATTAATAAAGAATTTAAAATTGATTTCTTTTGCTTCTCTAAAATTAATTTAAGCCTTAAAAAATCATTAATATCTCCTAATTTATTAATCTTTAAATTTATATTACTAGACATATAAATTGGAATATCT
>NZ_CAMQYW010000191.1 GCF_947039425.1 uncultured Cetobacterium sp.
AATTTCTGTAAAATCTGTTCCTGTTGTATATCTTATTCTAAAATAAGTTTTCCCTAATTGAATATTTTTATTTTTTAAATCTATTTTTATATTATTTTCTCCTGATTTTACATCATAATAATTCCCTTCATTATTTTCAAACTTACCGTCTTTATTACAATCAATCCAAATATGAATACATCCAGGTTGAGATGCTATTACTTTAATATTATTTTCTTTATTTAATATTAATGTATTTACCTCATCAATTTTATTAAAAACAACTCCATCATCTTCACTATCTCTTAATGCAGAATCTGAAGGTTTTCCATCTAATTCCGCTGTAACTCCTTTTCCTAAATATATTCCATCTTTTATAATATGACTTGGTCCATCATATTCACCAGCTCTACTTCCTAATAAAGTTTTATATGTTTCTGGTGCATCTCCAAAATCAAGATTTGAAATATCTGCTATTAATTTTATATTTTTTATTTTTTGTAAATTCTTAAAATCACCTGTCGATGCTGTAAATCCAAAATACGTTAAAGGATTATTGTTTAAATCTTCTTTAACAATATCTCTTATGACACTCATTTCTTTTCTTTTTCCAGGTATATTAACATCAAAAATTACTTTATATTCATGACTTATTGCATTCCATGATACTTGTACTTTATGATACTTTCCATCTTCAACATCTCCAATAGAAATCATCGTATTATTTCCATAAATATGATTCATTGAATATAATTGATTACTATAAGGCATAAAAGCCATGTGATCTATTGTTATATTTTTAGGTATTCCATTTGAATCTAATTCATCTAAAGGAAAAGATAAATCACCATTTTTTAAATAACCATGATTATTATATGTATCAAACTCTGTAACATATGAATTTTTTATTTCTGTACCTATATTTAGTCCTTTTTTTCCATAAATGGAATTTGATGCTCCTTGCAATACAAAAGCTATTCCATCTGCTCCAATATCTATATATCCATCATCAAATCCATCATCATCATATTTTATCATTGGATCTATAGCAGTAGATGGTTTTAAATCTACTTTTTTCCATCCATTATTTCCAAAATTAATATCAAATTCATAAATAAAATTATGTCTTAAATCTATTTTTTTTTGATACCAAAAAGCTCCTGCTTGATTTCTTGTATCTGAAGTTAAAATTCCCTCTTCTCTATTTGTTGGATTTCTTTCAGCATCTCCAAAAAATTTAAAATCTTTAAAATCTTTAAAACTTTTAGAACTTTCTTCTATATGTGCTGAAAATAATAGTTTTGAAAAAATCAATAAAAAAAGTAAAAAATATTTTTTGTTACCCATAACACTCTCCTACAATATAAAATTAATAAAAAAAGTTGCAACTAAAAAAAAGTTGCAACTGGCTGCCATTTTAAAGGCCCTATAGCTTTGCGTCATACAATTTCTTATATTTTGCGAAAATTCATTATTAATACACATGCAATGACTTTATTCTGTGAATAATTTATTATTATACATTTTTTTATGTTATTTTTCAAGTACTTTTATCTGCAATATGAAATCAAAAGGCTTTTTATAAAAAAACAGTACTAAAAAAGGTCATCTCATTTCAAATGGGATGACCTTTTTATATTTGTTTTATTTGTGGTATATATCAAATGTATCTGTAATTATTTTTAACTTATCTAATTTTTCCATACTCTCTTCTCTTTGTTCACTTCCAAACTTTAAGATTAAAGCATTTAAAATCACTATTCCTGGAACAAAAGTACAAGCTTTTCCACCATTTTTAGTTGTCATTACTAAATCAGACATATTACCTAATATCGAATCCTCTTTATCTGTCATAGTTATAATTTTATTACCTTGATTTTTGAAAAACTCTGTTACTTGACATGTGAAATTTGTATATGGATGAAAAGATATTGTAAATAACAAATCCTCTTTCTCTGAATATACTAACCTGTCTGTAAAATCTGAAGCTCCTGAAATCATAAGTTCAACATCGTTTCTTAATTCTTTCAACATAAAATAAAGATAATGAGCTAAAGCATAAGAACCTCTTGCTCCTAAAATATAAAGTTTTCTACTATTTTTTATCATATCTATAGCAGCATTTAATTGTGCTTCTTTCTTAGAAATATCAATCTCTTCTAACAAACTAATATTAGTAGTTATAATCTCTTCTAAAACGCCCTCAGTACTGATTGTTCCAATTTCATCTCTAAATTCTCTCATTTGAGATGTTGATATTTCTAAATCTTTTTGAAATACTCTTTGAAAATCAGGATAACCTTTAAATCCTAAATTTTTAGAAAATCTAGTTATTGTAGCAGGACTCGTTTCTGTTTCTTTTGCTAATTCATTGATTGATATAAAAGAAACTATACTTTGATTATGCTTTATGAAATCTACAATTTTTTTAAAACTTTTACTATAAGTTGAATAATTTTTTTCTAAATTAGACAATACCTCTTTTTTCATTATACACCTCTATTTTTTAAAGTTCAATACAAACTCTGTTAACTCATTTACAAAATTCATTGTTTTTTCACTTTTATCATTAACTGGATTATACTCAACAATATCCACAGATGATATTTTATAATTATCAAATAAGAATGTAAATGTTTCAAACATCTCTTTTGGTGAGAATCCGCTTCTTACTGGAGTACTAACTCCTGGAGCAAATTCTGGATCTATAGAATCAACATCAAAACTTATATGTAGTTCTTCTACTTTTAAATAATCTTTTATTTCTCCTAAAATTTGATCTATTCCTTTTTCTAGAACCTCTGTATAGTTTATCATTTTTATACCATATTTTTCAATAATTTCTAATTCTTTTTCATCTATGTCTCTAGCTCCTAAAATAACAACATTTTCATTTTTTATTTTAGAACCTTGGAAGAAACAGTTTGCTAAATCTTTATCTCCTAATCCTTGAAGAGAAGCTAACGGCATCCCATGAATATGACCTGATTCAGTTGATTCATCTGTATTCATATCTCCATGTGCATCAATCCAAATTACTCCTAAATTGTCTTTTTCTTTTGCTACACCAGATATTGATCCTAAAGCTATAGAATGATCTCCTCCTATTGTTATAGGTCTATATCCTTCTTTAACTGCTTTATTTACTGCTTTTGCTAATTTCTCACAAGTATGTAATATAGTATTTTTATACTTTAAGGATTGTTCATTAAAATCTTCCCTTTTCTTTTCTACTTCTATTAACTCCATATTTCCAAATACTTCGGGAAACTTTTCCTCCAATACTTCTGGTCCAAAATCTATTCCTGCTTTATTAGCTCCTAAGTTCATTGGAACTGCGAACATCTTATTTTTCATTACATCCTCCTCTTACTATATATATATTTAAAAACATCTTATTTTTCTTTTTTCTTGTTCTTAAACACTAAAATTAGATAAACATGTTTTTAAATTTTAAAAACTTACTTTTAAATATTTTAAAAATGATATATAATTAACATAATTAATTTCACTTAAAATACGAGATATTGTAGTGCTTTTTGGAAATTAAGTCAACTTTTTTTTTACAAGGAGATTTTAACTCTATGAAAAGAATACTAATTTTTGCATCAAATGGTTTTGAAAGCCTAGAATTATCACCATTTATTGACATATTTGGATGGAATAATATTATAAATAAAATTAAAATTTTCCCTACTATTTGTGGAATTCACAATACTATCAAAGCCACTTGGAATTTAACTATCACTCCTGAAATTAATTTAACTACCTTTAATATAGACTTATCAGAATTTGAAGCATTAATCATTCCTGGAGGATTTGGAAAAGGTGGGTTTTTTAATGATATTCAATCAAAAGAATTTTATAACTTACTTTCTCATTTTA
>NZ_CAMQYW010000192.1 GCF_947039425.1 uncultured Cetobacterium sp.
TGCTTGGCTTCCCATTGTAAACAAAATTATTTAAAATATTAACTAAAAATAGAATTTGGCTGAAATATTATTTTTAGTTTCTCGTAAGAGAGAAAAGCAGGTTATCTTTTCCTGATGTCAGTATATATTATATCGTTTTTGTTTGCAATGATTTTATAAAAAAATAAAACCAAGTTTTCACTTGGTTTTATTTCTACTAAACTAAAATGCGGGAAGGTAACGTAACATTTTACCTTGGATAAGTAATACATTAAAACATCAGAATTTACAATGTTTTTTTAAAGAAGGTGAAAATATGTTTAGTTTTTTAAAAGGCGCTATTGGGGAAGTGCATAGTGTTAATGATAGTGATTATACTGTTAAGGTTAAATTGCTTGAATATGATGGGGTTATTACTGAAGATCTTCAAGTTACTACTCTTTTAAGTTTTGGAAAAACATCATATTTACTACCAGATATAAATACTCCAGTATTAGTTATTTTCTTTGATGATAATACTGATCGCGGATTTGTTATCGCAGGTTTTTATTCTGCTAAAAATCCATCTAGCGGAACTAAAGATACTATTATTTTTGATTGCGAAGGAAATTATATTTCTTTAGATAGAAAAAATAATAGTATTAAAATAGTTTCTAAAGAAAAAATTGAAATCTCATCTAAAGATATTTCTTTTAATTGTGATTCTTTTTCTGTTAATGCTAAAGATATTAATCTTAATGGAACTAAAAGTATTTCAATCAAATCAAAAATAATAAATATTTTAGGTGATATAAAATCTACATTCATAATTTATGCTAAAGATTTTTTAAAGCTATAGGAGGGAGAGTTAAATGCTAAAAGGAATATTAACAGATATAGCTAGAGAAGAAACAAGTAACTATTTAGATACCATTGATTTTTATACAAAAATGAATAGTATTGGGTCGTTTGGTAAAATAATTTTTAAAGTTTCGTCTCTTGAAACTTTATCCCCGAATGACTATGAAGTCACTATAGCTTCTAAAGTAAAAAAACATTCCTTAATTAATAGTCCTGATATCACAGAATATCAAGGAAGAGAGTTGATAACTGTTAGCTTTGGTATTAAATTACTTTATAGTTTAACAAATGTATCAGAAGCTATTGGAAAGTTAAATAAATATTGTAATGAAGGGCATCATTTCCCTTTAGTTTTAGGCGGTAAAAAGATAGGAGATCACAATTTTATAATAAAAAGTTTCTCTAGAAAAATAACTAAAACAGATAAAATTGGAACTCCTTTAGTTATTGATTGTAATATTTCTTTAGAAGAATATATTGAAGAAATAACTAAAAAACCTCAATTACAGATACAACAGAAGGGGACAAAAATGTTAGAGAGAAAAACAGTCGCAATGGTTAATTCCGTAATAACTAAGGAATTGGGAAAGGTTAGACTATGGTAGTCACAAATATTCGAGAACCTAAAGATGAAACTTTAAGGAAACTTTGGGTAATACTAAATACATATAGAGGAACAGTTCCTCTTTTTAGAGATTTAGGAATTAGTTTTTCTATTATTGATATGCAAATAACAAAGATTCCATCTTTTTTATCTCAAGAACTAGATTCACAAATTAAAAAATATATTCCAGAATTAAAACTAAAACATATTAATTGTCTTATTGAAAATGAACAAATTATTATTAAAGTAGAGGTAGAAAAAAATGATTAAACTTATTAATGGTGATGCTCATGAAATATATAATGAAGCAATAAAGCTTCATGAAGAGGTTACTGGAATAAAATTGACTCCTGCAGATGAAAAAGCACATATTTACTCTACTCTTTCAATGGTTCTTGGAGATATATTGTATGAAATGAATGATATAGCATTACAAAACTATTTACCATTTGCACAAGGAGAAAGATTAGATCTAAAAGGAACTATCTTTGGAAACAGAGCAAAAAGACTTGAAGCATCAAGTGCTAAAGTTATTATGGAATGTCATATATCAGAAAAAATTGAAAGAAATGTATTTATACAAAAAGGAACAAGATTTATTCATGGAGAAAATATTTTTTATTCTTTAGAAGAAGGGCTTATTCCTATAGGAGAAACTAAAACAACAGTTTTAGCTCAAGCTGAAAAGATTGGTGATATTGGAGACATATTATCTGGAGAAATCACACAGATTATTGATAGATATGATTATTATGAGTCTTGTACTAATCCTCAAGCAGTTTCAAAAGGTGGAGATAAAGAAAATGATGAGAAATACAGGAAAAGATTAGAAGAACTTCCCGAATCTTTTACAAGCGCGGGAAGTGAAGGTTCGTATAAGTTTTGGGTTAAAAAAGTTAGTTCTAAAGTTAACCAGGTTATTATTACAACTCCTAAACCTAATGAAATTAATATTTATGTTTATGGACATGACGGAACTATATCCACTGAAGAAAAAGAAGCTATCAAATCATTTTTAACTGGCCTTGACAGGCTCCCTTTAAATGACTTAGTAACCATTCACGATCCTACAATTATTAATATAGATTTAAACATTGATTACTATCTTTATGAAGGCGAAATAAGAAGTGTAGAAACTATCAAATCTTCTTTAATTAATAAGCTAAATAATCATTTTAAAAGCATGGGAATTGGAGATAATTTAAATAATCAAGACATTATTAGAATTATTAAAAATGAAAACATAAAAAAATGTACGATTATTTCTCCAGAAGAAATAAAAATTACAAATATTTCTTTAATTAAATGTAATTCAATCACTTTAAATTATAGAGGAGCTGAATAATGAAAACAATATTTGATAGTAATCTAATTAATAGCGCTCCTAGGCTCTCAAAATCCAAATATAAGGATGTATATATTGTTTGTGAGAATATCATTCAAAAATATCTAATATCTCAAATCAAGACAATTGTACACTTTGATAGAATTAAAGAAATGAATGAAATGGAACTTGATTTACTTAGTAAAGAACTTCATATAGATTATTATAATCCTAAGTCATCAATTGATGAAAAAAGAAAATCCTGTCAAGAATCTCTGGCTATTCATATGAAAAAAGGTACTGTTGGAGCTGTTAAAGATATTTTGAAAATATACTTTAAAAATGCTGAACTTAAAAGATGGTATGAAGGAAATCTAGAACCTGGATATTTTTCAGTTGATATATATGATGATAATGTTGACTATTCAAAAATTCACTCAATTACTGAAATGATAAATAATACTAAAAAATTTAGTCAACATTTAAAAAAACTTGTTTTTCTAAAAGAAAATTTTATAAATATAAATTATTATACTGGAGACCATAATGCATCTAGGATAATAGATAAATATAACCCTATATAGGAGGAAACAATGAGAACAGATGGTGCAATAATAACAAATGCAGGAAGAGAACTCCTTGCATTTGCACTCCTAAATAACACAGAAATTAATTTTACTAAATTCAAACTTGGAAAAGGTGAATTAAACTCTACAGATGAAGCTAAAAATCTAAGGGATATAATTTCTTTTTATAAAGATAATCCAATTGGATTTAAAGAACGAATTAATGATAGTGAAATTATGATTAATACTAGCTTTACAAATGAATCGTTCCCTGAAGAAGTTCAACTAAAAGAAGTAGGACTTTTTGCTACAACTACAGGAAAAGAAGAGGTTTTATTTGCTTATATTAATGATGGTGTTGGAGAGATTTATCCTGCAGGAGCTAGTGGAAATATACTAGAAAGAGTTAGAGAGGTTCATATCGGAATTACAAGTGATGCTAAGGTTGAAATAACAATAGATAAATCTTTAGTCTTTGTTACAGTTTATGATCTTGAAA
>NZ_CAMQYW010000193.1 GCF_947039425.1 uncultured Cetobacterium sp.
AGGCTATTTTAGATTAAGTATTTTAATGGTACTTTTTTCTAAAATAGCTTTTTTATTTCCACAAAATAAATAGTTTTTGATTTTATAATGTTATTTTTCCTGAGATATAATAATTTCTTCCTGGTGCTGGAATAGCAGTATCTTTTGTTTCTGAATAATTGTAATGTTCATTAAATACATTATTTACACCACCACTAACAACGAAGTAATTATTAACTTTGTATTGTACCATCAAATCCGAAAAATGGTATCCAGAAATTGTACTTTTTAATACTTTGTCATTTTTATCAAATTCTCTAGTTGTACTTTTCCCAATATAATTAAATAAAAATCCACTTGATAAATTTTCTGTTATTTTATAATTAGCACTTAATGTTAATTTTCCTTCGGGAGCCAAAGGAACTTTATCTCCTTTATAATCTCCATCAGTTATCTTTGTATTTACATATGTCAACCCTTGATTTAATGTTAATTTCCCCAAATATTGTTCCGCAAATATTTCTGTTCCGATTCTTCTAGTTTTTCCTAAATTTTTATAATTCCACCATTTCGTTGCTGGGTTATGAACATTTCCCTGAATTAAACTAATTTCATTTTCTGTAAACGTTGTAAATGCGCTCCACGATACAAAACTATTTCCAACAAAATCTTTTACTCCGATTTCTAAGGTATCTGATGTTTCTGATTTTAAATTATTTGACTTATATTCTCCGGTTTGGGTCTTATCTGTTATTTGTCCAGGCATTGGAGAGATAAATCCTCTTTCATATCTACTATAGAAACTTCCAGTACCACTATATGAATAATTTAATCCAAGTTCTCCTGCAAAATTATTTGAAGATCTTTTATCTGAAATTATTTTATTTGTATTTACCTCTACAGGTTTAAAAGTAAAAAATCCAGGCCTTTTAGTTTTTAAATTAAATGAACTTATTCTATCTCCTCCAAAAGTAGAATATTCGTATCTTATTCCACTTGTAAAATCTAATTTTTCAGATAATTTATATCTATTTAAACCATAAATAGCATTAGTTTCCTTATATATTTTATTTTGGATGCCTATATTTAAATTAACTGGAGTAAATATAGGTATAGATATAGGAATATTCATAATATATTTTTTACCTTCATACTTTGAAGCAGAACCCGTTATTATAGTATCTCTTTCTAAATCAGTTTTGTTATATTCATAACCTAAAACTAATTCTCCTTTACTATATTTAAGTTTACCTCTAATCTTAGCTCCTTTCGATTCTTCATTAAATTTTCCATTAAGTTCTGCATTAACATTAGGAACAAAAATATCCAATGGCATTTTCCCAGATTTCATCATTGTATAATCCATTTTTGATTTTTCAATAAAATTTCTTTTAAATTTTTGCTTATAAATAGTGGTTAAAAGAGTAAAATTATTATTTATTTTAAATTCATGATCTAATACATAACTCTCTCTATCACTTTTACTTTCTACTGGAAATCCTGCTGCTTTTCTATTTAAAGCTAAGATTTCTTTTTTCACAGGATTTGAAGTATCTTGATTTCCTTTAAACTTTGTTCCTTGAATTTTAATTCTTTGTCTTTTTGTAAGTTTATAATCAAATCCTCCTGTAAAACTGCCATTCTCTCTATCATCATTTTTTCTATATCCATTTCCTTTTAAATAAGAGTATCCAAAATTTGTATATAAATTTTTTGTAATATTATATCCACCACTAATATCTGTTTTATTAGTATCATAAGAAAGGTTTCCATAACTTGTTGTAAAATAATTTTTTCTAGCTGTCGATTTGGTAATAATATTAACAACGCCACCAGCTGTTCCTGACCCGTTTAAAACAGCTCCTCCTCCTGGAATAATTTCTATTCTTTCAATAGAACTAACTGGAATTGTATTAATAGGTAATGTTCCCATCGATTCATCTATAGGATTTATTGCAACTCCATCAACTAAAACTTTAACTCTTGATATTGCTCTTTCTCCATTACCTCTTAAATCAATCACTGGTCCAAAATAAGTTTCTTGCACCATTACATTAGGAGCATCTCTTAATATTTCTTCTATATTTTTATAATCTTTTTTTTCTAAATCTTCCTTTCCAATCAATGTGATATTTTTATTTTCTTTCATTAATGGTTCTTCAAAACCAGTAGTTGATGATATTATGCTATCTTTTAATAAAATTTCTTTGAAATCATTTGAATATGCTGCACTTGATAATAATAACGATAGTAAAAACAATTTTTTCATTCACTCTCTCCTTATTTTCTTTTATAAGAAGAATATATCATACAAAACTTTTGTATGTCAAACTATTTTACTGAAAAATTAATTATTATCACAAAATCCTTCGAATTTATATAACTTTAGCTAACTCTATCTTAACTGCAAATGTCATATTATTAACCTGCCATCTGTTCAATTAGATAAACATCTACCTAATACTTTTGCACGACTAAAACAACTTTCATCATCTATATCTATGTAATTTAATCTATCATCTATTGTAATGTCCTTACCTTCTTTTAATGTTACTAAAAACTATTGTTGGGGTATGAAAAATGTTGTAGTACTTAATTATTCGATATGCGATGATAAAATACAATTTTATTTCACCTCTTATCCGTTGTTTTTATTTGTAGCACAATTATTTAGTTTTGTAATAAATAAATAATATATATTGACAAAAGTGATTAATAGGTATATCCTGAAGAAGTACTCAACTATTACATGATGGTGATTAAAATCTACGTTTTAATTCCCCAACCATCATATTATAATTCTAAACGGAATTTTAATTTCATTTAGAGAGTGCACTTCACTAATAAATCTAAATTCACTATTTGAATAAATACGCAAAGTGCTATTAATTTGATTGTTTAATGGCTTATTTAAGTAGTGAATAAACTGATTGGATCTTCCTCTTCTCAGTTTATTGTCAAAGTGCTGCAATGTTATTTAACTTTTTATGTTTTTCTATAAAATTAACTTGTAGTTATTATACACGCATTTTGCTCGGTATTGACTTACTGAGCGATTTGGTTTTTTTGAGAAAATCAATCTAATGATTTAAAATAACATTAGTTAATGCATTTATCTGATAGAATTTGTTTTATTTTTATGTAGAGTAGTGTACATACGTATTCATTGTTTTTAATATGTTTCTCCAAACATATTAAAAGGTATCTAAGTTGATTAGATACCTTTTTTTACTTTATGAACAATTCTTTGGAATAGACTAACTCTTATTTTCTTTTTTTATAAATTATTCATATCTAACAAGTAGTGTTAAATTCCCTGTATACAATCCTGGTACTGTCTTATCTGTTGTTGTCGCAATTGCATTTATAGTTACTGGTAATTCATTTTCTCCATCTATTGTAAATGTTCCTTGTTTAGCTTCTTCTGTTGTTCCTGCAACAATTCTTCCAAACGCTATATTTGTTGCTGTTACGTTTAATGGTTTAATTACTGTAACAGTAATTTCCATTGATCCCTTAGATGGTTCTGATGTTTCAGCATAACATAAAGATGAAACTAAAAATGTTAATATTAATAATTTTTTTATAATAAAATCTCCGTTTAATATTATTTAAAATAAAAAAATAACCAAAAATATAGTATAATCCCCTTAAAGTAGACAATTTAAAAAAAAGAGTATTTCATTAGTATAATCTTAATTATCTAAACCTGAGTTGAATATCCCCCAAATTAAAGTATGGTAACTACTCAGATAGCAAATTTATAAAAAATTAAAAACAGCTAAATAATAGGAGATTTCTGCTCAATTTATACAGAAG
>NZ_CAMQYW010000194.1 GCF_947039425.1 uncultured Cetobacterium sp.
ACCGAGATCTACACCAGGACGTACACTTTTTCCCTACACGACGCTCTTCCGATCTAAACTTCCCTCAAAATATTCAGAATCAGATTCATCCCCATCTCTAAATCCTTTATAATCATTTTTACTATAGTTTATATTAATTCCTAAATCTTCAACAATTGTTCCATAAGACACATCTGATTTCTTTCCACCAAAAGAGTCAAACTCTAATCCTGTTGATCCTCCCTTAAATCCAGCACCTGATTTAGTTACTATATTTATTATTCCACCTCTAGTTCCACTTCCATAAAGAATTGCTCCCCCTCCTGGAATCACTTCTATTTTCTCTATATTTTCTATAGGAACTGTATTTATCGGTGTCTTTGCATGAGATGTATCCAAAAGATTTGACCCTATCCCATCAACCAATATTTGAACATTAGCTGTTGCTTTAGACCCTTGACCTCTCATATCAATAATTGGATTTTTTGGATCCCCTATTACATTTACACTAGGTATATCTTTTAATACATCTGCAACAGATTGATAATTATTTTCTGCAATCTCTTTTGCCGTTACAACTGTTACTGTATTTGTTATATCTCTTTTAGATGTTTCAAATCCAGTTGTAGATATTACACTTTCCTCTAAAGCTACTCCATTTTTTGTTTCTTCATAGAAAAAATCATCATTTCCATATGATATTCCTGAAATAATTAAGCTCAGTATCGCTATTTTTTTGTTCAACATAATCCCTCTCTCTTTTTAAAATTATTTATTATCCCCTAAAGTCTTTTCAACTAAATCAACAAGAATCTCTCTTGATACATTATTCCCCCAAAACAATCCATCTCTTGTTAATGAATAGTTATTTTCATTTTCTAATATTAAATTTTTATCTTTCATTTTCTCAATTGTCTCTTTAAAAATCTCTAACTCTTTTTCTGTTAAATTAGGTAATACATTTTTCTTTTCTACAACTGGAAATTGAAATAATCCTCCAACTTTATCTAACCTTTGTTGATATTCTCCTTTTTCAACAAACATAGACATCTCTTTTTTCATTCTAAATATTCCAATATTATCCACACTTCCACCAGCCCCTACACCAATAGGAAATGTATCTCCTCCAAAACTTCTAGCCTTTATATATTTGTAGTTATCTCTATTCTTCTTAGCTATTTTAGTTAATTCAAGTATATAGTAATCACTTTCCTTTGTTAATTCATCTACAAAGGCATCATGTAATTTTCTTTCTCTAATTAAATCATCTTCCATTTTCAATTTATCATTTTCAATATCCTTTGAAAGTGCAGAACCATTATGAATCATTAAAGAATAGAAACTAGAACTTCCTAAATCTAATTCTTTTATTGTTTTTGCATCTGAAACTGCATTTTCAATTGTTTGATTAGGATAATTATAAATAATATCTACGCAAACTTCACCATTGAACTTAGCTTTTAAATCTTTTATTCTTCTAATTGTTTCGTCTCTATCAAAAGTTCTATTATAAAACTCTCTACCCTCTGTGGTAAAACTTTGAATACCAACACTTAATCTATTAACTCCGTATTTTTCCATAATTTCAAGTTTTTCATCTGTTAAATTATGAAGAGTTGTTTCAAAGGTAAATTCATGGTCAGCTGACAAGTTTATATTTCTTTCAATTGATGATAAAATTATTTCAAGTTGCTTAGCTTTATATACTGTTGGTGTTCCTCCTCCAAAATATATTACATCCACTGGTTTTTCTTTAAAATATCTATACTTTCCATACTTATCAAATTCACTAGCTATATATTCAGCATAACTATCTAAACTTCCACTTAACTGTTCTCTATTTAAATTACAAAAAGAGCAGATTTTGTCGCAGTAAGGAGTATGCACATATATTACTCTTGGTACATCTTTTGGCTCCTCATCTAACTTTTTTAAAAAATCATCCTCACTCACTCTTTTTGGTGGATAATACTTACTTATTAATCCTGTAGAATTATGATGACTTTTATGTCTTATTTCAAATGGTTGTTCTATTTTCATTTTATTTATTCCCCCTTAGTCCCCTTAGTTTCTATATCTATTGCTTGAGCTCCTGAGTCTTTAATATCAGCCATAACATCTACTACTTGGCCATAATCTATTCCTCTATCAGCTAAAATAGCTACTCTTTTTTCTTTTAACAATCCTATCTCTCTTTCTAAATTCTCTTTTAACGATTCTTTAGTTACTTCAATTATGTTACTTCCTGTTTTTTTATCAATTTTTATCTTCATTTCATTATTTAAAGCTATTAAAACTGATATTTTTTCATTAACTTCCTCTATTTTCCCTAACTTTGATTTTGGTAAATCAATTTTCATTCCTGCTTTATCATCAAAAGTAGTTGCTACCATAAAAAATATCAATAATAGAAAAACTACATCTATTAGTGGTGTTAAATCTGGTGATAACTGTTTTCTCTGATAATTCATAAAACTTTTAGATTTAAACATATTCTCACCTACATCTTTCTTAATATATTTATAAATTCAACTACATTTTTTTCCATATCAATCATCGCCTTTTCTATTTTCTTTTGAAAGAAATTATAGAAAATAAGTGCTGGTATAGCTACTGTTAATCCTGCTGCTGTTGTTATTAGTGCTTGAGATATTCCACTTGCTAAAACTGTAGGATCTCCTGCTCCATATTTTGACATTGAAGTAAATGCTCCTATCATCCCTGTAACTGTTCCTAAAAGACCAGCAAGTGGTGTTACATTTGCTGCAATAGCTAATAACCACATATTTTTTTCAAGTCTAGGCAACTCTCTTAAAGCACACTCTCTTGCTTTTTCTTCTAAGTAGTCATATGTACAACAATTCATATTCCCACCATTGTATTCAATTAAAATTGTTTTCATAACTGTTGAAGATGTATTCTTAAAGTGATTACACACCTCAATTGCTCTTTCTTTTTCTCCATTTTTTATAAATTTTTCTAGATGATTTATCAGTAGTTCTCCATTGTGTTTTTCATTTTTATAAAAATAAATACTTCTATCTAAAATAACACTCAATCCTGCTATTGATAGCAAAATTATAACAATCATCAACGGTCCACCAGCTTTAAGCATATCAATCATTTTTCTCCACTCCCTCTTTCGTTCTAATATTTTGACTTGCAAAGTTTTCGACAAATTATACAAAATATAGCAAAATAAGTCAATCTATTTATTATTAAAACTTTATTTTTGTAAAATAGTTTGAAAGTTAAAATATTTTTTGTTATAATAATCTATATTTGAATATTAATGGAGGAATTATGAAGTCTATAGTCTGTTCTACTTTTTTACATATACTTATTTTTATAAGTGCATACACTTTTGTCCCTACAAAGGGATTTCAAATAGAATCTGTAGGTACAAATCCTAGTGTATCTAATGTTTCTACTAATTTTAGTTTAAATCAAAGGCAAGTAAAGCAAGAAGAGGTTCAACTAGAAGAACCTGCTCCTGAGCCAATAAAAACTCCTCCCATTGAAAAAAAAGTGGAAAAATTAAAAGAAGTTGGAACTAAAGAGGTTATTAAAAAAGAACCTAAAATAAAAGAAAAAAAACAGGTTAAAAAAATTGAGAAAAAAAAGATAGTTAAAAAAACAGAAAAACCTGCTAAAGCAGAACAAAAATCTAGTGAAGAAGTTATGGGAAAAGATTTTATTCGGCTATCTAAAGGTATTTATGCTGCTAAAAACCAAGGAGTAAAAGGTCTAAGG
>NZ_CAMQYW010000195.1 GCF_947039425.1 uncultured Cetobacterium sp.
TAAATGATAAAAATGTATTTGATGAATATATTGTAAAAGTAGAGGAAAATATTATTGGGAAACTAGGTTTTTTAATAAAATAGGTATATAATTAAAGTGCTATATAAACTTTTCACACAAAGTATGAAAACTTTGTGTGAATTGTTTTTTTGTATAATTGATAAAACGGAGGATAAAATGAATATGAATACTAGAGAAATTGAAGATTCAAAAAAATATATACATAGGGGAGTCACCAAATATAAATTAAATAAATTTCAAGAAGCAATAGACGAATATAATAAATTTATTGAAGTAAATCCAGAGTGTTCAATAGGTTATTATAATAGAGGTCTTGCTTATCATAATTTAAAGGAATATAGAAAGGCTATAAAAGATTATACAAAATCAATTGAGTGTAAACCAAGTTCACCTTTTTCATACTATTGTAGAGGACTTTGTAAATATAATTTAGGATATTATGAAGAAGCAATAGATGATTATAAAAAGGCAATAGAACTAAAACCAGATTATGAAATGGCTTATAATAATATAGAGATAACAAAGCAACATATAAATAAATTAAAATTAAATTAAAAATATTGGAGGAGTTATGGATACTAAGGTGAGAAATTATTCAGATTTGCATATAATCCTTTTAGATTATTTTTCAAATCCTAAAAAGTTTAAAAAAATAAGAGAGATGCACTGTAAAAGTTCAACCTATCTAAATACTTTATATCTTATATATCCCCATTTAAGACAAGAACATCAAAAAGTTTTAAAGGTTATAATGAATTTATATGATGATGAGTTAATAAATTTCAAACCACAAAATTTAATTAGAATTATGGAGGTTATTGAGATTAAGAAAAGTTATATTACTGTTTTAGGAGATGAAGTTTTAGATTTCTTAAAGAGGGAAAATATTCTTTTTTCAAAATAGATGCAACTACTCAATTAAGAGTGGTTACATCTTTTATTAAAATTTTCAAAAGCTTGAAAAATTATAGAATTAAACTTATCTAAATCTTTTATAGTTTCAGGCATAATAATTTTTTTTGAACCATTAATATCTAAATTTAAATCTCCACTTTTTAAACTTTCAATAGTAGGATTTATTGAAACTTCTTCATTTGAAAAGAGTTCTTTATGACTAATATAAATAGCTGCTGCCATATCCCAATTACAAAACCCTTCTATATTGAATTTTTTATAAATTCTATCAACCCAATGTTCAATAGATTTTTCAATAACTCTATAAATTTCACCTTCTTTTTTGTAAAGAGTTTCTAATTCATTTAAACCAAATATAGCATTAGCAGTAGTATGACCATTTAAAATTGAAATTTTACAAGGTGATGTAAGAACATTATATGCTGCTTCTGGATTACATGCAAAATTTAATTCTTTAACTTCAACATTATTTATAACAAGAGGTTTTATAATTCCACCCATGAGATAAATCTCTTTAAGATTTTTATAAAAATTATTATTATAATTATAAGCAGAATGAAGATTTGTCATAGAGCCAGTTGCTAAAACAATAAGCTCATCTTTATATTTTTCACTTTGTTCAGTTAAAAAAATAGAAGCCTCTTTATCAGAAAAGACTTTTAAATCTTTAATGTTTAATTGGTCTAAAAGGGAGTATGTAGCTTTTTTTACATCTTCCAATGAACTATTACCATATGTAAGTGTAAGGCCTAAAAGCTCTATATCATCTCTTCCTAAAAGATATAAAAGAGTTAAACCATCATCCACATCTTTTTCAATTATCCCCATAGTATTATCACAGTCAAATATAACTTTTTTTTTCATTTTTTCCCCCTATATATTCCAATCTTTTAAAAGATTATTCATAAAATTAACATCTAAATAAGACTTTATTTTTTCATATGTTTCTGGATTCTTTATATCTTTATTTGGATTTTGATATTCTAAATATGCAAAGGCACACCAACTAAGAGCTCTTAAATATAGATATGGAGTATACATATTTACTCTTTCTCTAATATTTTTGTTAGGAAAGTTTTTTTTATAAACTTTATAAAACATATTTATTTCCTCTTGAGACAAAATAGTATCTGTTCTCCAAAGAGTTGTAGTTGGAGCTAAGAACTGTGTAATATCTTGACAAGGGTCACTAATAACAGGTTTTTCCCAATCTATAAGATAGCTTCGTTCATCTCCAATTATAAAATTATGAGAGTTTACCTCTGTATTATTTATAGCCTTCCAAGGGTCCTCTATAAAAAATCTCTCTTTTGAAGCATTATTTTCACACCAATTAAGAAATTTTTCAAAAAAAACTTTAATTTCTTTTGGAATAAGTGGAGAATCCCAAATATCTTTTAAAAGGTTTTTACCTTCTTTAATACGATCACTAAAAATATAGTTTTCTGTTATTAAATAATTAAAATCATTTTCTTTTATTTTTAAAGAATGAATCCCAGAAAATATCTCTCCAGCTTTTTCTAAATCTAAGTTATATTCTAAAGGTCTTCCTTCTAAAAAATCCATAACAAGAATTCCTGAATTTAGTTTTTTAAGGCTTCCATCAACAAAATGAACCTTAGGTGTATAACCTGATTCTTCTAGTCTTTTTAAGGCTCTATATTCATATTCAATTTGATTAGAAACTCCTATTTGACTTCCAGTATTTAATCTAAAAACATATTTATTTTTATTGTCTTGTAAAATATAGTTTTTATTATATTCTCCTTGAGCAAGAAAAGACAAAGTAAAATTGTTTTCTAAATGTAACTCTTTTTTTAAAGATGAAGTTTCAATATATTCATAAATCTCTTTTATTAATTTTTCTGACATATTAATTTCTCCTTAATATTTTCATCAATATATATTTTAGTATTTTTACATAAGTCATTTTTTTCAATTCTTTTATTAAAACTTAGAAGATCCTCTTTAGTATCAATATCTTCATGAGTTGAAATAGTATCCACTTTTAAGCCACTTTCTCTAATAGAGTTAATAGTTTCTTGGAAAACTTCTGGAGTTCCCCATTTAATATTTGAATTAAAAATTAAAGGATAAAGTTTATTCATTCCAACTAAGTAATATCCTCCATCTAATGTAGGACCAAAAACAATATCTTTATTTTGAAGTTTCAAAAAGGCATTATCAATATCTTCTTTTTTTACTTCAGGAATATCAGCTCCCATAAGAACTACTTTAGTATATCCTTTTTGAAAAAGTTCTGAAAAAATATTTTTCATTTTTTCTCCAAGATCTATTCCTTTTTGTGGAAAAACTTTTATATTATCTTTTAATAGATTATCTATTATATTTAAGGGACCCTCATTACCATAGAAAATATAAAGATCTGTATTTTCTATATTTGAACAAGTTTTTATAATATCCTTTAAAAAAGCCATATGAATATGAGCACACTCTTGTGGAGTTAAAATAGTTAACAGTCTTGTTTTAGTTTTATTTGGAACAGGTATTCTTGTCATTATAACCATTGCATTCATTTTAACGGACCTCTCTATACATTTTATTTAATTTATCTGGAGAAACACCTGCTAAATAAAGGAGTTTCATTTTTTGCATTAAAAGAAAAGTTTTAAAAATCCCCCCCTTTGTAAAACGACGAGAGGATGTTCCTATTTTAGATTTTAATAATTTCATTTTACCTATTTTTTTTATTTTTAGTGAAAATTCAAAATCTTCCATAATTGGTATTTTAGGAAAGCCATCTATTGAAATAAAGCTTTCTTTTTTTA
>NZ_CAMQYW010000196.1 GCF_947039425.1 uncultured Cetobacterium sp.
TATTATATAATTTAAATTTTATTATGTCAACTTTATGTCAATATATTTTATTTAGTTCACTCATAAAAAAAATAAAATATCTAAAAATAATTGTGTTATTTTATTAAATAAAATTCATAAAATAATCATTAAAATATATTTTTAAAACAAAAAAAACTTGAACATTTTTTTAAGTGTACAATAATGTAAAAGCTTGTGCAAAAATTCACATAATTTGGAGGACAAATGAGAAGATTGATAAATATATTTTTATTTTTATTTATAGCCATTAATAGTTTTAGTTTTTTTAATACAGGAGTAGCTCCTGGAATTTTTGATATTTCTTTAAATAGGCCAACAACAGAGGAAGTAATTGTTATAAATAATTCTAAAGAAGTAGTAAAAGTAAAAGTTTATAGTGGAAAAGAGAAATCAATTAAAGAAAATGAAAATTTAGGACAATGGCTAAGAGTTTATCCAAGAATGATGACATTAAAACCTAAAGGAGAAAGAAGAGTAAAGTTTACTGTACGAATTCCTAAAAGTGCAAAAGATGGAGAGTATAAAGGTATTTTATATATAGAGGAGATTCCAACAGTAATCAAAGGAACAGGTACTTTAACATTAGCAGGAAGACATGGATTAACTGTATATGGATTTAAAGGAAAAGAAAATTATAAAGTGGATATTTTAGATATAAAAATAGAAAATCAAGAGTTAAAAATAGATATAAAAAATAATAGTAATAAAAGTATAAAGCTGAAAGTTAAATTAAATTATTTAAACTATTTAGGGAAAAGTTTAAATAAAGAAGAGATAAATTGTGGAAGAATAGGAAAAGATGCAGAAATTCAAGTAAGAAAAGTATTAAAAGAGACTTTAGGAGAAGTATTAGAGATAGAATTAACAGTAAAAGGACAGCAACTTTATAAGCAAAATATAAAGTTAAAGTAAATAAAAAATTTGGAGGACAAATGAAAAAATTTTTATTATTAGCATCAGTATTAATGGTATCAACAGCACTTTTAGGAGCAGAATCATCATCAGAGACAGTTAATGGAGTAATTACAAAAGAGGGTGGAATACTAAAAGCAGAAAAAACTATTCAACTAGTGGGAAAAGTAGCAACTGCAATTGAATTAACATCAACAACAAAAACAGTAGACTTTGGAACAGTTTTAATAGGAAGAAGTTCATCAGCAGATATTCCATTATTGGTAAAAGGAGAGGAAGGTTTTAAAGTAAAGATAGCAACGACAGGGACTGTTAAAGATGTAGCAGTAACAGAAATAGAAGAGTTTGCTTTATCTTCAGCAGATAATAAAAAAATAATGCATTTAGTATATACACCAACGGATTCAACAGCATTAAATGAAACATTAACAGTTACAGCAACTTATACAGATGTGTCTGAATTTAAATCAGCAATAGTATCAGCATAAAAGTTTAAATATAGGAGGAGAAATCCTCCTTTTAAATAGGGAGAGTTTTAATGAAAAAATTAATGCTATTTTTGTTATTAAATTCATTGTTATATGGAATAGAACCGTTAATAGTAAGAGAGAAACAGGGACTTAATTTTGGAAAAATAATTAAATCGAATTATAAAAAAATAATAGAACCAATAGATAATCTAATTTTAAATATTCATGGAGAACCATATAAAAAAATAAAATTACATTTGAGTGAAATATATATAGTTAAAAACAGTTTATTTTTATCAAATATAATTTTATTAACAACAAAAGAGTTAGTATTAGATAAAAATGGAGAGATTGATTTGGAAATAAAAGGAAATTTAAATATAGATGAAAGTAATAAATTTGAAAAAATAAAAACTAGAATACAAACTCCATTTATAATAGAGTATGAGTAATGATTAAGTATTTATTAATATATATATTTGTAATAATTAAAATATTTTCATCTTCAATTCCTGAAAATTTAGTTGATGGAAATATGGATATTAAGATTAATAATATAAGGGAGAATTTTTTTCCACTATATATAGATGAAATAAAAGAAAAAGGATATATATCATTACGAGATTTTTTTTATATAATAGAATTAAATAGAATAGTTATTAATATAAAAGATAAAAAAGTTTCTGGATTACTTCCAAATGGAAAGGAAGTTAATTGGATATTTAATAAAAATTATTCATTTATATATGAAGATGATATATATATAGATGTTAAGTATTTAAAAGAGATTGTTCCAATTAAATTAGTAAAGTTTAATTTAGATATGTTAATAATTACAATAATTTTAAATTTTAAAACTCCTTTAGATATAAGAAATGAACAGTTAGATAAGAGAAATAATATATTTAAAGCTTTTGGAAGAGATGAAGAAAATTTGAGTATTATAACAAATAAAAAAATCATATCTTCTGGGATAATACAGTTAGAATATTTAAAATTTAATTTAAGCAAAGGTGAAAATAAAGTATTAAATATGAAATATTCTACACAACTATTATATGGTGAATTTCAAGGAATTTATAATCTATTAGATGAATGTAATAAAAAAAATGAAAATACTTTTAAAAATATATCACTAACTTATAATAATATATTTAATAATAAGGATTTAATATTAGGTGATTTTTATTTAAGAACTCCTAAAATTTATAGTACTGAAAATAATGTTAGTGGTATTAGTTTATTAAACTCTTCAAGTAGATATTCAATAAATCAAAAGGATATGAATGAAATTGAAGGGGAAGCTCCATCAGGAAGTATTGTTGAATTATATAGAAATGGAATTCTTATTGATTATCAAGAAGTTATAAATTCAAGATACTCTTTTAATAATGTTCAGTTAGTTTCTTTAACAGATAGTTACTTTATTAGAATATATAACTCTTTAGGTGAATATATTCAAAAAGATTTATCAATTTTAATGAATAATAAAATTTTAAAAAAAGGTGATTGGACATATTCTATTCAAAGAGGACATGGAAAGAAAGAAAAAAAAGAAAATTTAATTGGAATATTAAAATATGGTATTTATAAAAATATAACAGGTGAGATAGGTTATTACAACTTGCAAAATAGATATAAATATAAAGAGTATAAAGATTTTTCTTTTGGAACTTATTATAGTAGCCCTCCTATAAAATTTCCAGTTTTTTTAAAATTAAACTGGTTTCAAAGTGTAGAAAGTGAAGATGGAACTTTAAATTGGGAATTTCAACAAAAATTATCTAATATACAATTAGATGTTATAGGAGAAAAGTATGGAAAAAGAATATCCTTAGAACAAAATAAAAATGAGTATTATAAAGTTAATTTAAAAACTAATTTGGATAAATTTATATTAGGTTTATCATATGAAGTTGAAAATTATAAGGGAGATAATTGTAGAACATATTCAACTGGGATATCTTATAATAAAAACTACTATTCAACAGGAGTTTCATATTCTTTTTTAAAACATTTGAAAGATTTAGAAAAAAATAGACATATAATTAGTTGTTTATTAGGAGTAAATTGTTTTGAAAAAATATCTTTATCAAGCTATATAACAAATGAATATACCAATAGTTTTAAATTTAAAGATAATAAATATTCTCTTAGATTGAGCAAAAGAGATTTAAGTTATATAAATCAAAAGTATTTAGATATCTCTTTAAATCTAAATTATTCAAGTAAAGAAAGAGATCACTTTAGAGCTGAAATAAATGGAAATGTATATTTAGATAAGCTGAATATTCCAGTAACCAGTGCAAAATTAAGTTT
>NZ_CAMQYW010000197.1 GCF_947039425.1 uncultured Cetobacterium sp.
TAGCTGTTATAAAAGGATTAGAGAACTATAGACCTTCAAATGGAGATTTATTAGTGTATTTAATGCTTTGGGTAAGAAAAGAGATGCTATTATTTGTAGAAGAAAGAATTGAAAATGAAAAATATATGTATAAAGGTTACTTTATAAAAAGAAGAGAAGAGTTGTTAGAAGATGAGATTGTTTCAGCTTTAGATGAGGATGAAATTGAGGAAGAGTTTTCTCAAGAGGAAAAATCAGAGATTATTGGTGAAAAGATAAAATTACTTGAACATTTAAATTTTGAATCAGTACCAATGAAACTTTCAAAAGAAGATGAAATTATTCTTAAAAAATATTATGGATTAATTGGAACAAAAAGAGAATCAATTTTTGAAATAGAAAATGATTTAGAATTAACAAGAGGATCAGGAGAAGAAAAATTTGAAAAGGCATTAACTAAATTATCTCTTGCTGGTGGAAGAAGTTTAAAAATATGAAACTAAGTAAAATTATAAATTGTTTAGAAGAGAAGTTTCCTAAAAATTATTCAGAAGAATGGGATAATGTTGGATTACAAGTTGGAAGAAGAAGTAGTGAAATAAATAAAATTTTATTATCTCTTGATTTAACAGAAAAAGTTATAAAAGAAGCTATAACAGAAAATGTACAGTTGATAATAACACATCATCCTATGATATTTAAACCTTTAAAAGCGGTGACAGGAGACAGCACTTTAGGAAAAAAAATATTGTCTTTAATAGAAAATAATATTGCTGTTTATTCTATGCATACAAATTTGGATAGTGGAAAATTTGGATTAAATGATTATTTAGGTGAAAATATTTTAGGATTTGAAAAGGGTGAAATTTTAGATAAAAAAGAGATTGATGGTGAAGAAATCGGTATAGGAAGATTATATAAATTGAATTCATCAATAACAATTGATCAATTAATTTTAGAGATAAAAGAAAAATTAAATATAGAAAAAGTTAGTTTAGTATTATCAAAAGAAAATTTATTAATAAAAAAAGTAGCACTAATAAGTGGGTCAGGAGCTAGTTATTGGAGAAAAGCTAAAAAATTAGGTGCAGATATTCTAATAACAGGAGATGTGAAATACCATGAGGCTTTAGATGCTAAAGAGGAAAATTTTTCTTTAATAGACA
Organism: uncultured Cetobacterium sp.; assembly: GCF_947039425.1. GTDB lineage: Bacteria > Fusobacteriota > Fusobacteriia > Fusobacteriales > Fusobacteriaceae > Cetobacterium_A. The sequence continues at coordinate 1,146 of NZ_CAMQYW010000197.1, forward strand.
TAGGACATTTTGAAAGTGAACAAATGTTTGGAAAAATACTAGAAAATATTTTGAAAGAAAATTTTGATATTGAAATAAATTATTTTAATGATGGGCCAATTTTTCAAAACAAATAAGGAGATTTAAATGGTAAAAAAAATAGCACTAGGTTTTATTTTAATGGGAACGATAGCATTTGGAAAGATAAATGACTATAGAAAAGTATTTAATGAGCAGGATATAAATAAATTAAACTCATCTATATCTCAGTTTGAAAAGAAAACAGGAAATAAGATGTTTTTAAACACATTAGAAGAAAATGAAGGGTTTCAAACAGAGGAACAGGAAAAAGCAGTAATAGTTAATATAATTCAAGATGCTAATGGGAATGTTAAAGTCCAAGTTCAACTGTCGCAAGATTTAAATCCAGAAGATATCTCTCCTGAAATAACATTATTGTTAGATAATGTAGAAACAACTGTTAATAAAAAAGATGAAACTTTATTATCTGAAAAGTTAATTGATGGTTTATATCAAATATTTACTACTGAAGATAATGATGATACTCAAGTGGAAACACAAGATGATTCAATGAAGTTAAAAATATTTTTAGGAATAGTATTGACAATTTCAGTAATCTGTATTAGAATAATACAGGTGAAAAGAAAAAAAAGAAAATATAAGTTTAAAAAATGATAGGTATTAGGGTTAATCGCTTGTTGTTTTCAACAAGAGGAAAGTCCGGGCTCCACAGAGCAAAAGGGTAGCTAACGGCTACTAAAGGAAACTTTAAGGAAAGTGCCACAGAGAATAGACCGCTACGAAGTTTGTAGTAAGGGTGAAAAGGCGGTGTAAGAGACCACCAGTTTCTTAGGGAACTAAGAAAGCTAGGTAAACCCCCTTTGGAGCAAGGCTAAATAGGAGAGAATAAAGGAGTTGCTCGCTCTCTCTCAGGGTAAGTTGCTTGAAACTATAAGTGATTATAGTTCTAGATAAATGATTAACAAATACAAAACCCGGCTTACTTAATGCCTATCACTTAAAATAATACAAAGCCAGGAAGGAGAGTATTCTCAAATTCATGGCTTATTTTATTTATATAAAATTTTTATTAGGAGCTAAAACATGAAAAAAATGAACATAGGAATAGGAATTCTGTTATTAACTTTAGTGGGGTGCAGTTCTACTGAAAAAAAACAGGAACCTTTAATAAAATTACCAAGTGTACCTAAACAAACATCAGTAATAAAAACAATAAGTGAAGAAGATTTTAGACCCCAATCAGATATAATTCATCCAAGTGAAGGTGGAGGACCAGAAATGTCAGAATCAGGGATAACAGAGATAAAACTTAATAATATAGATCAAGTAAGCATTGCTTATAAAACAGTAAGAAATAAAATAGCATATAATGGAAAATCAAAAGCACCTTTTACAGGGATATTTGCAGCAGTAATCGGGGTACATAAGCACTATACTGAGGAATATAAAGATGGGAAATTAAATGGAAATAAAACTTGGTATTCTGAGAGTGGAACTATTGGAATGATTGAACCTTATAAAGATGGAAAGAAAAATGGTATTCAAAAAACTTTTTATAGAATAACTGGAAAGATTCGTTCTAAGATAAATTATGAAAATGGTAAAGTAACAGGATTAGTAGAATGGTTTGATAAAAATGGAGATAGTATTTATCAAGCGGATTTAGTAAACGGAACAGGACCTTGGATAACTTATTGGGACAATGGGAAAATAAAAGAAAAGGGACAACTGTTCAAAGGGTATCCCAATGGAGAATGGAAAGAATTTACAAATGAAGGTCAGTTGGAAAAAATAGTTAGATATAGAAATGGAGCTAGAGTATTTCAAGAATGGTACCAATAAAAAATAGTTGACAAAAAATAAAAATAATGTTATTATAACAAATAGATTAAGCTTGGATAAGGTCATCAGCAACCGAATCCAGCGATCTTTATACTTTTGGAGGTGTTAGAATGTACGCAGTTATAAAAACTGGTGGAAAACAGTACAAGGTTGCAGTAGGTGAAGTATTAAGAGTTGAGAAACTAAATGCTGAAGTTAATACAACTGTAGAATTAACAGATGTTCTTTTAGTGTCAAATAACGGAGAGGTTAAAGTAGGAACTCCTGTTGTTGAAGGTGCTAAAGTAGTAGCAGAGGTTGTTGCTCAAGGTAAAGGAGCTAAAGTTATTAACTTCAAATACAAGCCAAAAACTGGATATCATAAGAAAAAAGGTCACAGACAACTTTTCACTGAGATCAAAGTTACAGCAATCAACGCATAATTAATTTATGACAAAGATTGAGGTTTTAAAAAAAAATGGTAGAGTAGTAAGATATTCTGCTAAAGGTCATTCAGAATATGCTGAACATGGACAAGATATTGTTTGTGCAGCTATCTCAGTGGCTATGCAATTCCCGTTAGGAGGAATGCAAGAAGTTTTGGAGGTTACTCCAAGGTTCGAAATTGATTCCGATGGATACTTAGATGTTGATATGAGAGGGATGAATTTTCTTGAAAAAGAGAAGGAAGTCGATGTATTACTAAATACAATGGT
>NZ_CAMQYW010000198.1 GCF_947039425.1 uncultured Cetobacterium sp.
GATAATCGTAAATAATTTATTTTTCTATTATTTTTATCATTCATAGAGAATTCTCCTCGTTTGTTGTGTTAAATAAAGGGTCTACTTGGATAATAACTTGATCTAATGAATGAAATGTATTTTTTAGTTTAATAACAAGATCAGTTATTATTGAGTAACTCTCTTTTATAGTTATATTTTCATCAAGACGAACATGGAAATATAAATTACATTTATTACCAACAGGTTGTAATAAAATCCCATGTACATTATGTATATTTTTTAATGAGCATAGATAGAATTCAATCTCTTCAATGAATTTTTTATCTTGAATATCCATAATTAAATGTGATGATTCTTTTAATAACTCCCATCCCTCTTTAAACATATAAATAGAAACAACTATTCCTGCTAAAGGGTCAAATAGAGGATTTATATATATGGCTGATCCAATACCTATAAGAACAGCTATAGAAGATATAATGTCTTGGCGATGTTCAATAGCATCAGAAAGAAGAGCATTGCTATTTAACCTTTTAGCCTCTTTTAATTTATACTTATACATAAAAAATTTAATTATAATAGTAAAAGCACTAATATAAATTAGTAAAAAATTAGGTTTAACAAAAATTTCTTTATTATAAAGTGAAAAAAAATTATCATAAAATATTTCCCAACCACTTAAAATCATAACCAAACTTACAATAAGAGAGGATATATACTCTAGTTTTCCATGACCAAAAGGATGCTCACTATCGTGAGGTTGAGAAGAATATTTTAAAGTGAAAAAAACAATAATAGAAGTACCAATATCAGAAATAGTATGAATTCCATCAGCGATCAAAGCTTTACTGTTTCCAAGATAACCTCCAGTAATCTTAACTAAAGCTAGAAAAACATTTAAAAATAAAGTAACAAAAGTAACAAATAATCCCTCTTTCATTCTTTTTTTATCTTTTAATAAATTTTTAGCAATAAAAATCTCATGTTCAACTTCTTTAAAACCATTTTTTATAAAAAATAATTTTAATTCATGAGGAGCTTTAATTTGAACTTCGTCAATATCAATATCAACTAAATAATTGATAACTTCTTTTAATAGTTTGCTACCTAAATCAGAAAATCTATACTCTTTAAGTATAAAAATTTTTTCTATTTGATATTGGTGTTGATACTTTAATAATGTACATGTCCCTATTTTTTTATTGTTAAAGAAATAATCAAAAATAACACCATTATAAAATTTTTTTCTTTTTATCATAAAGCATCCCCCTAACTTTGATTAATGAATATATAATTAAATCTTTAAATATTCCACTTTAGCATTAATAAATTCCTCAATCTCTTGTAAAAGTTGAAATAAAGTAGCTCTATTTTCAAACTCTTCTCTTGTTTCTGGAAGTGACATTTTAGAAAAAATAACTTTTAATTCATTATGTTCTTCTAAAAGTGTACAAGGATTTTCATAACTATGTATATTTTTTGCAACATGAGCAATAAATTCAGATAAAACTAAACTGTGATCATATGTTATATATAATCTTTTAAAATATACCCTAATTCTTTTTAAAATTCTATATTGACGTCTTCTCATTGAAAAATAATTTAAGTCTTTATCACATTTATCAAAAAAAGAATTGTCGTAATCTAAAAGAGAAAATTTTCTACCCTCTTCTAATTTACTTTTTAAACTTTGGAAATTATGTTCTTCATTAATTGAAACACAAGTACATTTTAAAGTTTCAGATGTATCTGTTAAAATATCAATAATAATATTCTCAATTTCAATTTTTATTTTCTCAATTTCTTTTTCATTTGTAGGCATATATAGATTTAAAATATTTCCAATAAATAAACCAACAGCAAGAAGTAAAAATTCATTAAATAAAAAATGAGGTTCAATAGATTTATATCCAAGAATATGAGTTGATAAAACTATTGTTACAAGAAATCCCTGAAGCAGATTAAACTTTATACAAAGAGGCATAAATACTAATATAAAAATACTTAAACTAGAGTAATGAAACCCTAAAAAATAAACAAAAATAATAAAAATGCTAAGTCCTAATAAAACAGCTAAAAAACGTTCAAATGCAATTCTAAGACCTGAAGATTTAGTTGTTTGAATTGAAATAATAGCAACAATTCCAGCAGTTAAACTATACTTTAGGTTAAGATGTGATGCAATAAAACAGGCTAAAAATGCTCCAAGAGCAGTTTTTATAACTTTATCATCGAAATATTTAAACATATAATTTACTCCTTAAAATATACTAAATTTAAAATTTTCTGCAATTTCTTCTAAAACAGCTATTCCAGCAATAGAATTCCCTTTTGTATCTAAAGCTGGACCAAATACTCCAATTCCCATTTTACCAGGAACAACAGAAAGGATTCCACCACCCACACCAGATTTTGATGGAATTCCAACTTTAATTGCAAATTCTCCAGAGCCATCATACATTCCACAAGTAGCCATTAAAGTTTTAGCTATTGTAGCAATATGTTCACTGACGATTCTTTCACCAGTAGACAAGACACCACCTCTTGCTAGAAATAATCCTATTTTAGCCAAATCAATTGCTGTAATTTCAATAGAACATTGTTTAAAATAAATATCTAATACTTCTTCAACATCTCCTGTAATTAATCCTTCCCCTTTTAAAAAATATCCCATTGCACGATTTCTGTTTCCAGTTTCTTTCTCTCCTAAAAAAACCTCTTCATTAATATTCAAAGTATTATTTTCAGATATTATTCTAAAAAAATCAAGAACTCTTTTAAATTTTTTTTCTCCATCTTCTCCCTTTATCATTGAACAAACTTCAATTGCTCCAGCATTAATCATAGGATTGAAAGGTTTTCTCATTTTTCCAGTTTCTAATTTTTTAATAGAGTTAAAAGCATCTCCAGTAGATTCCATTCCTACTTTGGAAAAAACATATTTTTCACCTCTATCTAATAAAGCAAGCATTAACGTTAGTGGCTTAGATATACTTTGTATTGTAAACTTAATATTGGTATCTCCAGCTTGTGTTATTTCATTATTAGAATTAATAATACAAATTCCAATATGGTTTTTATTTGCATGACTTAATCCAGGAATATAATCCGCAACTTTACCCATATCACTTTTGTCGTTATTTCTATTTATAACACCTTCTAAAAAGTTTTTCATAAAATCTCCTTATTTAAATTTATTTCTATATTTAATTATATAAAAAAAAAGGAAAAATATCAAAATAAAATAATAAATAGGTATAAAATATTAGGAGGGAAGATATGTCGATGTTTTGCTATCAATGTCAAGAAACAGTAATGAATAAAGGCTGTACAATAAAAGGTGTTTGTGGAAAAGAAGAGGAGACAGCAAAATTAGAAGATTTGTTGTTATATGTTTCTAAATCAGTATCATCATATATGACACTACTAGAGGGGAAATATGTATTTGATCATAATATGCATTTTTGGATAGTTAATTCTTTGTTTATGACAATTACAAATGCTAATTTTGATAATGAGGCAATAATAGAAGAGATTTTAAAAGGGGTTAAAATTAGAGATGAGTTAAGAATAAAGATAGAACAACATAAGATACATATGCCAGATAAGTTTTTGAAATTTGCAGATTGTACTTGTCAGTTTAAAGATATGCAAGAGATGTTAGAGTATTCAAAAGATGTGGGAGTAATGAGAAGCG
>NZ_CAMQYW010000199.1 GCF_947039425.1 uncultured Cetobacterium sp.
CTCAATGGGAATGAATATGAATGCAACTCTTGATTGGTTATTTGAACTAACATTAGAGGAGTTAGAGCATTATTTAAAACTAGCAGAAGAATTCTATAAAAAAATAGGAGATTAAATGGCAAGAGGAAAAGGTTTTGAAGTTGTTATGAAATTAGCGGCAAAACTAGATAGATCTGTTCCTAATAAAATTCAAGTTCTAGCTCAAAGAGTTAATACTTTAAAAGATAAACAAAAAACTTTAAATAATGTTTCTAAAATGTATCCAAAACATTTAGCCAAACATATTATTGAATACAATAGAATGGGATCAAAATTAAAAGAATTAGGTAAGTTGAAAGACTCAGAAATAGGACTAAGCAAAGACCAGGAAAAAGAATATAAAAATCTAGTTAAGCAACATATAAAGCTTGAAAAAGTAATAACAAAGGAAAAATCAGCTTTTAAAAGGTATTCTATGGAACTAATCAAACTAAAAATACCTTTTGGAGGGCTGCAAAATGAAATAAAAAAAACAGGTTATGAATTAGATAAATTAGGCAAAAAGCAAAGATTATTTAATAAGATATCATCATTAAAATCTGGTGCAGGGAATATGGCTAAAAAAGCTATAAGTGCAAGTAAAAAATATCTTGTAGGAGCTGCCATTGGTGGAGTTTTAGCAGGTGGATATGCAGTCCAAGATTCAGCAAGAGTTTATATGGATTTTAGTGGTCAAATGAAAAGAGTACAAGCTATTAGTGGTGCTACTAAAAAGGAATTTGCTTTACTTGAAAAAGAAGCAATGAAGTTAGGAGCAACAACATCTTTTACAGCTAGTCAAGCTGCAGCAGGAATGGAAAAATTTGCTTTAGCAGGATTTAAAACAAAAGATATTATTGCATCAATGCCTGGAATGTTAAATTTAGCAGCAGCTTCTGGAGAAGATCTAGCTTTAGTTTCAGATATTGTTTCTGATAATATGACAGCATTTAAATTAAATGCAAAAGATGCAGGAAAAATAGCAGATGTATTTGCATATACAATGTCAAAGACAAATACAACAGTAAGTATGTTAGGAGAAGCTTTTAAATACGTTGCTCCAAGTGCAAGTGGATTAAATGTATCAATAGAACAAACATCTGCATTATTAGGATTACTTGCAGATAAAGGAATAAAAGGATCTCAAGCAGGAACAGGGCTAAATGCTATGTTTAGTAGACTTTTAAAAGACAGTAAAGAGTTTAATAATCTTGGAATTGATATAAAAGATTCTAAAGGTAAATTTTTATCTGTAGATAAAATCTTAAAACAATTTGGTTCATTTTTTAAGAAAGAAAAAATGGATCCTGTACAAATTCAAACATTTTTAGTTAAAGCTTTTGGAGAACAAGGCTATAGAGTCGCTCAAAGTTTACTAGATGGTAGTAAAGAAATTAATGGAGTAGTTTATAACGGAGTTGAAAGAATAACAGCTCAAATAGGGGCTACATATAAAGAAAGTTTAGGAAAAGCAGAACAAATGAAAGATGTAATGCTAGAAGATGCTAAAGGAACTTGGACTTTATTTACTTCAGCACTTGATGGACTTAAGATTACTTTAGGAAGAAAAATATTAAGTGAATCTTCTTTAAATACTATTAAAAAAGCAACTGGCTATATATCAGAACTAACAAATGTTCTCCAGGGAAATTTAAATAATAGTAAAGCCAATATCTTCTGGCAAAAATTAGGAAATGATTTAAGAACATATCTTCTTCCTGGATTTGAGGCTTTAAAAAGTATTATATTAGACCCTGGAATATTGAATATGCTTAAATTAATCTTTGGAACAATTTATAAGACAACTTTATGGATATTAAGCTTATTTGGTTCATTGGCTAAGTGTTTAGCTTGGATAAATGATTTGTTTGGCCTTGATAACATAATAGTCTTTATAGCAGCACTAAAAACTGTAGGAGTCTTATTTGGAGCAATTAGTGGACCAATAGGATGGATTGCTACAGGAATAGTAACTTTACTTTATTTATTCCATAAGTTTGGAGGAGTAAAAGCAAATTTATTAGGGATATGGGAAGTATTTAAACAATGGATAATGATATTAATTTCTGTTGGAGATTTATTCTTTTCAATTTTAAATCCATTTAAAGTTCTTTATGACTTAGGAACAGCTTTTTGGAGTAGTTGGGATAGTTCTAAGGGAATAATCGAAAATTTAAAAAGTGGTTTCTTTGGATTCTTTGATGGAATAACAGAAAAAATAAAGTTAGTTGGAAGTAATTTTATGGCTTTAGGAGATAAGATTAAAAACATTCCAGTTGTAGGAGCTTTATTAGACAAGCTAGGAATAGGAAATACAGAAATAAAGCCTGATGGAAGTCATAGAACAGGTCTTGATTATGTACCATATGATGGATATATTGCTGAATTACACAAAGGTGAAAGAGTTTTAACTGCTGAAGAAAATACAACTGTTGGAACTATGATAAATAGAGCTAATAATTTAAATGAAAAATCAAATGATAATAAGAATGAAAAAGAAAAAGGTAGTATCTCCATAACCTTTGGAGATTTCAATTTTACTTTTGGAAACATATCTTCTTCAAGTTCAGATGATTTTTCAAGCTTACTTACTAATGAAATAGCTAAAGCTAAAGAAGAAATACTTAAAACAGTAACAAAGGAGGTTAGAGATGCTATTAGAACAAAAATCTAGTTATATAACAAAACAAAATGATACTTGGGATTTAATATCATATAAAGTTTATAAAAGTCATGAATACATAGAAGTTCTTAAAGATGCTAATTCAGATTTAAGTAAAATAGTAATCTTTCCTCCAGAACTAGCTATTGTAATTCCTACAATAAATATTAGTTCAACAGGAGATGAGCCAACATGGTTTCAAGAATGAGAAATGCCTATATAGGCTTAATATATGAAGATAAAGAAAAGGAGCTAAGTAATGAACTTAGCTCTATAACTATTATAGATAATTTATCTGGAGTAATTGATAGTATTGATATAGAGTTAAAAAATGACAAAAACAAATTATTATCTAAAGAAAATCAACTAGAAATTGGTGGGAAATTATCTTTAGATTTATTTACTGAAAATTGGATCTCAAAATCAGAAGGAATTAAAAAATATGTATTAGGAACTTATTATATTGATGAAAGAGATATTAATCAGACTACAGGTAGTATTAAGGCCTTATCAATTCCTTTAGGAAGCTCTCAAGATGAATTAAATACAAAAACTTGGGGAGAGATTTCTCTACAAAAATTAAATGAAGAATTTGCTAATAAATATAAGATAAAATCATTTTTCTATTCAAAAAGAAATCCACTCTTAGTTGATATTAAACAAGAGAATGAACCTGATTTACAATTTTTACTTAAAATAGCACAACAAGAAGGTTTGAATTTTAAAATAAATGCAAATAAATTAATAATGTTTGATACTGAAGAATATGAAAAAAAAGAACCTAAGTATGACTTAGATTTAAATAATCATATTTATAACTTTACAGAAAATACTAAAGATATTTATACAAAAGTTGAAGTAACATATTTAAAGTCAAAACTTTTAGAAAATGAAGTAGTTGTATATGATTTAAAAGATTTAGGAATTACTCCTCCAGGAAATTTAAAAGAAAAAGTTCTAAAGATAAAAAGCAGGAGTAAAAGTGGTGA
>NZ_CAMQYW010000200.1 GCF_947039425.1 uncultured Cetobacterium sp.
AATCTCTTTTTCTAAGAAATCAATATATGACGAGCATGTCATTTCTAAGATAGAGTTTATTAAATTAACTTCTTTTGAAAATTTATTGATATTCTCTTGAGAGAAATTATCTTTGTTTTTATTAAATTCAACTACTCTTAGGTCAGGAATAGATATAATTTTCTTGTTCTTATAAAAAGTATATTTAGAATCTTTATAGAAAACAAAGCTCTCTTTCTCTGCACAAGCTTTATTAAAAAGTTGTCCTTTACTCGTTCCGTCTATAACAAGTTCTGCTTCGTTCCAAAACTCTTTTATATTTTTAACAAAACTTTTAAAATCAACTATTTTCAAATTTTTAAATTTACAGAAATAATCTAAGTCTAAATCTATTTCTGAATCATAAATCATAATATTAGCCATTTAAAAAACCAACCTTTGCATTTTTTGCCATTTCAGAAGGTACGAATCCACTAGATTTAAAATCCCCTATAACATCAGATGTTATATTTTCACTTTCTGTTAAATCAGCTATAGGTACAAATGATTTTATTTCTATATAATATGCTTCTTTTGCCTTCTTCAAAACACCCTTGATAAAAATTTTAAACCCATTATTATATGCTATCATTAAGTCTTCATTTTTACAAATTGACAAAAACATAATTCTCTGAGTTTCTTTCCCGTCTTTAAATAAAACATAACCTTTAAATTTTACTTTGTCTTCCAACACCTCCATTTTAATTGTATCTATTTTTATAGTTCCTTCTACATTCATTTTTATTTACCTTTCTTGAAAAAATTAGTTAGTCCAAATTTATTTATAAAAATATCACCAGTACAAGTTTTGCACTTTCCATCAAACTTAGTTTTTAATAAATCGTCTATAGCTTTATCTAAAGAAGTTATTTGAGGAAATAGATTTTTAACATCATCAAAACTTTTATCATTTTGATTTATATATTCCATCAGATGATATTGAGCTAACATTAAGTGTTTTATAGCACACCACTTATTAAAATCTTCATTTCTTTCTTTTTCTGATTCTGAGTTAGTTAATAATTTGTTTCTATTTTCTTTATTCTCTTTTAGCTTAGCAAATAATTCTTTCTGTATGGCTTCATCAATAGTTAGAGAAAGCATCTCTATAAGATGCTCCTCCAGTGCTAACATATTGACTATAGATAATCTAAATTCTTTATTAAGAAGTTTTTTCATCGTCTTCACCACCTCCATTTGAAGGTAAAGCACCCCAAGTCCAAGGCTCTCCATATTTTTCTTTAAGTTCTTTAAGAGCTTTTTTTTCAAAGAAAACTTCAATCGGCATATCTTTTTTAAATTTTTCTAAAAGTTTTTCTTCTGTACTATCTACCTTAGCTCCATATTTTATAGAAATTCCAAATACATCTGCCTTAGCTGTTAATAGTATTTTGTCATACAAACCATAGAAGAATTTATCATTAAACATATGTCTGTATACTGATATTTTTAAGAAAGCAAAATGTAGAGGTGTTTCATAAAAATATTTAGTTAAAGCATCTCTTCCGTTTATTTCCTTTATAATTTCACCTGTTAGCATATTAGTAAAAGTATACTTAGAACCTTTAGAAGAATTTCTAGTTATAACTCCGTAATTAATTCCAAATGTTATTGCTTCTTCTATAACATCAAATGTTTCTGGAATTTCTGGATCTGTCCATAAGTAAGTTGATACTTTCTTAAATGCAGAACCTTGTTTATTCTTTTGAACTTCTATAACTGTTTCCCAAGCCGAGATTTCTTCTTCACCCATAAAGTTCTTTTTCTTTATAGCTTTAGATTTACTTTCTTTTTTAAGGTGGATTTGAGCTGATTTTGCATGTCTTAAAGCTCTACCTCCTGTTGTTTGTGCTCCATTTTTTGAACTTGCATATGGGTCTAAATTATCCCTCACTTGATTGATGGCTAAGATCACCATTCCTTTTCTTACAAAGTCATAAACTCTTTTCCAACCTCTTGACCAAGTTTGAGCAGTTTTACCCATATCTGATTTTTCTAAATCTCTGTCATTTACCGAAGACATAACAGCAACAGAGTCTAATACAGCAATATCTAAATAATCTGCTAATTCTTCTAACTCGTTAAAATAATTTTCAATCTTAGGTTCTATATTAAATATAATATCTTGTGGCTTTAACAATTTGAATCTATCAAGAAATTCTTCATCACTTGAAGTTCCCTCTACATCATTAATGTGGATAGCTGGTTTGTTATAAATATTTTGGATATTTTCGATGATTTTCCATACTAAAGTTGATTTACCAGCATTTTCTTCTCCAGAGAACTCCAATACTGTCCCTGGTTTTAATCCTCCGATAAGATAATCAAAACTCAATATTCCTGTTAAAATTCTTTGATAAGGTCTTGAAACTCCAACTTCATCAAGGATTCCTAGGTATGATTTTTCTCCTGTTTTTTCTAACTTCAAAGCTCTTCTTTTGGCTTTCTTTTTCAATTCATCTAATTTGTTCATCTTCACTCCTGTATGTGTATTTTGATGCAGGAACAAAAAACAAAAAATAGTTTTAAAATTATATCACTTTTTGCAATTTATTCCTACTTTTTTTATAACAATGTTCTATGAAGCACTTACTATATCTGCTGAAGTTTTAGAAAGAGTTCTTAAATCTTTCTCTTCTTCGATATTAACATCAAAATCTCCTTCAATAGCTTTAGCTTCGGCTAGTTTTCTTTGGTATCTGTCTATTATTTCTTCCTCACAAGTATCTTCAAAGTAAAAATGGAATACTCTGTTTTCTACAGTAGAGTTTGCCCTATAACCTCTTCTTGTAGCTTGAGATATAATGTCATAACGATAATATGGTGTATAAACTATATAAGTTGGACAAAACACTAAGTTTAAACCCACATTAACTAATTGTGGTTGGCAAATAAATACATCATATTTATCTTTATTAGCATCAATCCAATCCTTTCTTCCTGCTGCATCAGCAGTTGATGTTGTTATAACTTTATATCTGATACCTTCTTTATCTAACATTTTGCATAATCTATCATTTATTGTTACTTTTTTAGACTTGCCATTCCAAAGTTCATCAGCTATATAGTTTCCTCCATTGATGAAATCAGTAAATAAAAATACTTTTCTATCCTCAGACATTTCCTGTTTAATAACTTCAATCACTTCTATATCTTTGGTAGTATATTCAATATCGTTTCTATCAACATTATCAACCTCAACTGGACAGAATACTTTTCTTTTTGTATCTTCATCAGTTATAGTTATTCCGAAGTCTTTCCAAGCATATGGATTATTTATATAATTCTTAAATACAGATGCTCTCAAAGTTTTAGCTTGGAATGAAGAAATTTCCTCCACATGTTGAACTAGCTTTTTATAATTAATTTTAATTTCATGATCACAAGTTACAGGAATATACTGTTCTACCATTCTAGGTAAAGGTAAATCTAATTGATCCAATGCATTTATCATAATAAAATTCTTTGCTAAGAATTTAGTAAAAGCCACTGGATTAATTCCTTCTGTTTCTATGAAATCACTTTTTTTAATTTCTTTTCTTCCAGATACTCTTCCATCATCATCAACTTTCTTTTTGGCTTGTAATATCCCATATTTAGTTATAAAAGCCTCTTTAGAGAATGTTTCATCTTTTA